>DATIGZ010000334.1:0-5791 GCA_035481255.1 Sphingomonas sp.
GCCGGGCACTGGGCGCGATCCGCCATCGTTGAAGCGTGGCGGCGTGCCGCGGAACCCGTCGCGCTGCCAGCGGCGGAAGCGGTCGCTGTCGGACCAGCGGCGCTGGCGCTCTCCGGCGAGCGGGGCGCGCCACTTGGTCGCGCCGGTACGGCCATGCCAGCGGCGCCAGCCCGGATGCCGGTCGCGCCCCGACGACCAGCGCCGCCTGAGGTCCACGATGATCGGTACCTGTTCCGCCCAATAGCCCGCGTCGATCGAGTCCCATTCGCGGTCATTCTGCGCCGAGGCATGGATCGCGCGGCCGCGGCGATAGAGCCAGTCGGCGAGGCTGGCTTCGCGGTCGCCTTCGCTGCGCGACAGCAGCCGGCCATCGGCGTCATAGACCACGATCATCCGCCCGCCGGGACGATAGCCGAAGGCAAAGTCCTCATCCTGCACCAGGAACGGCTCGCGGCTGCCCGGCTCGAAATAATAATAGCGGATCGCCCCGCCGCCCAACGGCTCGGCGTAGATTTCGTGACCCGTGCCGGTGCGCCAGCCCCAGATGTCGTTGCGGTCATAGGCGAAGGTGAAGTCGGGCGGCGCGTCGCCGATCGCGTCGAGCAGCGCGTCGGCGTCGTCGATCCACTGATAATCGGCATCGTCCATTGCGGGCAGGCTCTCCGCCGGTTGCTCGCGCAGCTGAACCGTCAGCGGCTGGGCAAGCGCCGGCATCGCCCCCGCCAGCGCCAGCGCGCTGCACATGCCTGCCAGGCCCGTCATTCCCGTCCGTCGTCCGATGCCGCGCATCGTATTCCTCCAAGTTGATACGGTGAGATTTGCGCCCGGATCGATGAACGGCGGCTGCATGATTTTCGGGGTCGGGAGCGAGCCGCCATTGCGGGATTCGGGCGTGCCACTTAGTCTCCGGCGAAACGAGAAAATGGGGGAATCCTGAAATGCGCCGTATCGCCGCCGTCACCGCCGCCTTGCTGGCCGCCACCCCGCTCATGGCCCAAACCGCCGCTCCTGCGCCGAAGGTCAAGTTCATCCATGCCGGGGCGCTGCTGGCAAAACCGGGCGAGGCGCCGCGCGGTCCCAGCACGATCGTCGTGCGTGACGGCAAGGTGGCCGAGGTGCGCGACGGCCATGCCGCGCCCGAGGGCGGCGCGGAACTGATCGATCTCAAGGACCGGTTCGTGATGCCCGGACTGGTCGATATGCACGTCCATCTCTGGGGCATTGGCGGCGATCCGCTGCGCAGCCGCCTCACCGCGCTCAACCGCGACGAGGGCGACAATATGATGCTCGCGATCGACAATGCGCGGGTGACTCTCGAGGCTGGCTTCACCACGGTGCGCGATCTTGGCGGCGACGCGCGCGGGATGCGCGCGCTGCGTGAGGGGGTGGAGCGTGGTACGGTCGCCGGGCCGACGATCGTCAACGCGGGCAACCCGATCTCGGTCTCGGGCGGGCATGCCGATCCCACCAACGGCCTCGCCGAAACCTTCGCCGACGCCGTCCACCAGCACAAGATCAACACCTGCGACGGCCCCGATGATTGCCGCCGCGCGGTACGCCAGCAGGTCGCGCTGGGCGCTCAGGTGATCAAGTACATGTCGACCGGCGGGGTGCTTTCCAACGTCTCGGGCGGGCTTGGCCGCGCGATGACCGACGAGGAGATGAAGGCGGTCGTCGACACCGCGCACGGCCTGGGTCGCAAGGTGGCGACGCACAGTCATGCGGTGGCGGGCACCAGGGCGGCGATCGCGGCGGGCGTCGACACGATCGACCATGGCTCGTTCCTCGACGACGCGGCGATTGCCGCGATGAAGGCCAACGGCACCTGGCTGGTGCCGACGATGATGGCGCCCGCCGCGGCGCTTCAGCAGGCGCGTGCCGGGATGCTCCCGCCCGCGACGATCCCCAAGGCCGAGGAAGCCGCCGCGGCGGCGATGGCGAGCCATGCCAAGGCGTTCGCTGCGGGGGTCAAGGTCGCCTTCGGCACCGACAGCGGCGTGTCGAGGCACGGCGACAATGCCAGGGAGTTCGCGCTGATGGTGAAGGCGGGGATGACGCCCGCTCAGGCGCTCAAGGCGGCCACCGTCAACGCCGCCGACGCGCTCGGCCGCTCCGCGTCGATCGGCACGATCGAGCCGGGCAAGGATGCCGACATCATCGCGGTCGCGGGCAGCCCGCTCGACGACGTGACGCGGATGGAGCGCGTCGACTTCGTGATGCGCCACGGCGTGGTCCACAAGGCGGCCGGCAAGCGTCAGGGCTTCCCGGCGGACTGATGCGCACGCGCGCGGAACTGGCGGCGGCGCTGAGCGCGCTGGGCCTCGCGCCGGGCGACATGGTGATGGTGCATGCGGCGCTGCGCCGTGTCGGCCCGATACTGGGCGGCGCGGACATGCTGATCGCGGCGTTGCGTGACGCGGTGGGGACGGGTGGCACCGTCGCCGCCTATGCCGATTGGGAAGCCGATTATGAGGATCTGCTCGACGAACATGGCCGCGTGCCGATGTGGTGGCGCGCGCATGTGCCGCCGTTCGACCCCGTCTGGTCGCGCGCGGTGCGGCACAACGGCGCCTTTCCCGAACTGCTGCGGACGACGCGCGATGTCGTGGCAAGCGCCAATCCCGGCGCGCGCGTCGTCGCGGCCGGCGGCCGCGCAAGCTGGCTGACCGCTGATCACCCGCTCGACTATGGCTATGGGCCGGGATCGCCCTTCGCGAAGCTCGCCGCGGCGGCCGGCAAGGTGCTGATGCTCGGCGCGCCGCTCGATACCATGACGCTGATCCATCATGCCGAGCATCTCGCCGCGATCCCGAAGCGCGTGCTGCGCAAGGAAGTCCCGTTCGCGCGCGATGGCGGCACCGAGTGGCGGATGGTCGAGGAATTCGACACCGCCGATCCGCCCAAGGGTTTCGCCGACGACTATTTCGGGACGATCGTCGAGGCGTTTCTGGCGACGGGGCAGGGTGCGCGCGGCGCAGTGGGCGATGCGGAGTGCGTGCTGGTGGACGCCGCGCCGATGCTGGCTTTCGCGGTCGACTGGATCGAGGCGAACGCGCCTAAAGCGTGACCAGCCGGTCCTCGCCCAGCGCGGCGAGGAGCGAGACAAGGCCGCCCGGCTCGACACCCGGTGCCAGCGTGTCGAAGGCGATGCCGGCGGCGGCAAGCCCGGTCTGGCAGGCGATCAGCGCGACGCCGCTCTCCAGCGCCTCGGCAAGCAGTTGCGCGCGGCTGGCCAGGCCCTTGCCAGCCAGTTCCGCGTCGCGCGGATCGCTGCCGGGAATGAGCAGTGCCACCGCCGCTTCGTGGCAATAGAGCCGGGTGCTTCCGCCCAGCGCCGCATGCGCGCAGGCCAGCGACAGCGCGGCCCGGAACCGTTCCGCATCGGCGGTCGCGGCGATGATCGTTAGCCCCCGCATGACGGGCATCCGGGGTCCTTGGGCAGGGTCAGCGTGCGGAAACGCAATGCCAGCGTGTCGGCGATCAGCAGCTTGCCCGCGCTGTCCTCCCCGAAGGGGGTAATCGCTCGGATCACCTCAAGCGCGGCGAGGCTGCCCATCAGCCCGGTCAGCGCGCCGATGACGCCCTGTTCGGCGCAGTTGATGCCGGGCGTCTCCGGGTCGGCGCCGGTGAAGCAGCGGTAACAGGGCTTGTCCGCCTCCCATCCGCGGAACACGCCGAGCTGCCCCTCGAACTCGCCGACCGCCGAGGCGATGAGTGGAATCCGGAGCGTAAGGGCGGCATCCGCCACCGTCAGCCGGGTCGCGAAATTGTCGGTGCCGTCGAGCACCGCGTCATGCCCGGCGAGCAACCCGGTCGCATTCGTGGCGTCGATCCGCACCGGAAGCGGCGTCACCTCGACATGCGGGTTAAGGCGGCGGAGTGCCGTCACGGCGGCATCGCCCTTGCGCGCGCCCGCATCGCCGGTGCCGAACAGCGTCTGACGCTGAAGGTTCGAAAGATCGACGCGGTCGTCGTCGATCACCGTCAGACGGCCGACGCCCGCCGCGGCGAGATATTGAAGCGCGGGCGATCCGATGCCGCCGGCCCCGATCACCGCGACCCGCGCGCCCTTGAGCCGCATCTGTCCTGCGCCGCCGATTTCCCTGAGGACGATATGGCGGGCGTAGCGCTCAAGCTCTTCGTCGCCCAAGAATCCGCTATGGCGTGTCATTGCTTCCAGATGAAGGTGACAGTGGCGCGATACCATTGCTCAGCCGCCGCGGCGCGCGGGGCCAGATTGTTGCGCGCGAAGCTGGAGACGAGGCCGGCGGCATATTGTTCGACCGCTGCGCAGCCGATCGCGCGCGGGATCGATGCGCGGACGCCGTCTTCGGGATGCACCAGCACAGCGACCTCGACCCGCATCGCCGGGCGGCCGTCGACGGTCCTCCGTTGGCGGCACCTGTGCACGCGCGCCTGTCCCTGGACATAGGCGTTCATCGGGGCGGTCATCTGTGGCGGCTGACGATAGGGAAGGTCGGGCAGCTTGGTCCAGTCGATCCCGGCGCTCTGTTCGGGCGCCGCGGCGGGCGCGGGCGCGGGCGCCGGGGTTTCCTGCACCCCGGCGGCAAATAGCAGGAGAGGAAGCAAGCTTCCCGGCATCAGCGCCCCGTCGATCCGAACCCGCCGGCGCCGCGCACCGTCTCGTCGAGCGCGGCGACTTCCGCGAACACCGCGCGCTGCACCGGCGCCGCGACCAGCTGGGCGATCCGCTCGCCCCGCGCGATCGGGAAAGCGTCGCTGCCAAGGTTGGCGAGGATGACCTTCACTTCGCCGCGATAGTCGCTGTCGATCGTGCCCGGCGTGTTGAGGCAGGTGATGCCATGCTTGAGCGCGAGGCCTGAGCGCGGGCGCACCTGAACCTCAAACCCCTCCGGAATCGCGATCGCGAAGCCGGTGGCGACGGCATGGCGTCCGCCCGGCGCGAGGATCAGATCCTCCGCTGCGACCACGTCCATCCCCGCGGCGCCCGCGGTGGCATAAGCGGGCAGGGGCAGGCCCTCGCCATGGGGCAGGCGGGTCAGTTCGATCGTGATCGGCGCGGCGGTCATGCGGGCTTCCGGGGCAAGGCGGCGGCAAGGCGGCGGGCCGCCTCGATCACCTGGGGGTCGTCGAGGATGTTGCTGCCGCGTGCGGGCAGGATGCGGAAATCGGTGGCGATGCCGCGCAGCGTCAGCGCCTCGGCATAGGATCGCGCGAAGCGGGCCGGTACCTTCTGGTCGTCGCCGCCACTCAGCAGCGCCGCGCGCAGATTGGGCGCGATGCCGCCTGCGGTCTGAAGCGGGTCGAGGCTCTCGACCTTCACCCGCCACGGATCGGCGGGCTTCTCGCGTCCCGCCATGTAGCGGCGCCATTCGGGCAGCGCGCAGGGGCAGGAGACGAGTACCATGCCGTCGAGCAGATCCGGGCGCAGGCCCGCCAGGTTGGCGATGATCGCCGCGCCGCCGCCTTCGCCGATCGCGACCACGCGCGCGCGGCGATAGCGGCTGCGCAGCGCGGCGATCGTGTCGGCGACCGCGGCGATGCGGTCGGCGGTGTAATTGTCGCCGATCCCTTCGCCCTGCACGCCGGGCGACTGGTTGCCCGCGCCGTCGTCGAAGCCGGGACGCAGCAGGCGGACGACCGCGCTGGAGGGCGCTGCGGTGGCGAGCGACTGGCCAAAGGGTTTGAGGTCGACCGCGGTGCCGCCCTTGCCGTCGCCATGGATGACGACGAACAGCGTGTCGGCGTCACGCTTCGCTTCGCCGAGTTTCTCGGTGAACAGCGCAGGCGCCTTGGGCGCCGCATCGAC
>DATIGZ010000335.1:0-18431 GCA_035481255.1 Sphingomonas sp.
CCGATCAGCTGCCGCCGCGACAACGCAGCCTGCGGCATCACTGCGGTCTGATTGCGGCCCGGATCGGTCATTCGCCCCTCCTTGTGGAGCGATTGAAACGCTTCCGGTCCCCGACGGCCAGTCCGTTGCGGGGTAACTCGAACGTGATGGCGGGTAAGCGCTCTGGCCTCAGGCCCGGCGCAACGCCCGCCCCGCCACCGCGTCGAGCTTGGCCAACAAGCCGGGATCGCGCGCGGATGGCGCTGTGATCAGCGCCGCGTCTAGACAGGTGTCGATCGGCGACGGCGCACGCGCCTCGGGCAGGTCACGCAGCAGTGCCGTCACCATCGCCCGCGCCTTGCTCGCATTGGTCGAAAGTTGAGCGATCACCTGCGCGACATCCACCGCGGCTTCCTCTTCGCGCCAGCAGTCATAGTCGGTGACCATGCCAACCAGCGCATAAGGGAGCTCCGCTTCGCGCGCGAGCTTCGCTTCGGGCATCGCGGTCATGCCGATGATGTCGCAGCCCCAACTGCGATAGAGATGACTTTCGGCGCGGGACGAGAATTGCGGTCCCTCCATAGCCAGATAGGTGCCGCCTTCGTGCGTTTCCGCGCCCGCCGTGCGCGACGCGACCGCCGCGAGGTGCGACAGGCGTGGACAAACCGGGTCCGCCATCGAAACATGCGCGACCATGCCGGTGCCGTAGAAACTCGACGGGCGGCCCCTGGTGCGGTCGATGAACTGATCCGCGACGGTGAACGTGCCCGGCGCCCGTTCCTCGGTCAGTCCGCCTACCGACGATACAGCGAGCACATCGGTCACGCCCAGCCGCTTCAGACAGTCGATATTGGCACGGCTGTTGAGCTCCGACGGCGAGATGCGGTGCCCGCGCCCGTGCCGCGGCAAAAACGAGACGCGTGCGGCGCCCATCCGCCCGGTGAAGATCGCATCCGACGGCTCACCCCAGGGCGAGGCGACGCTCACCCATTCGCCCCCCTCGATCCCCTCGACCTCGTAAAGCCCCGAACCTCCGATGATCCCGATATGCCAGCCGCTCACTGCACCCCCTTCGCGCTAACCCGCGGGCGGGCATAGGCGAAGTAGATGACAACCCCGAGCGCGTTCCAGGCGAGGAACCAGAGCTGGGTCTTGGCCGGCAGGCTGAAGAACAGATAAACGCAGCCAAGCACGGCGCCGGTACCGACCAGCCACCACAGCGGGGTACGGAAGGTGCGCGGCGCATCCGGCGCGCGGCGGCGCAGGACCATCATGCAGACGGCGACCGCGGTAAACGCAGCGAGCGTCCCCGCATTGGCGAGCGCCGCGATCTCATCGATCGGCAATAGCCCCGCGATCACCGCCACGATCGCCGCGGTGAACAGGGTGATGCGCACCGGCGATCCGCGGCGTGACACCTTGGCCAGCCCGACGGGAAGCATCCCGTCCCGCGCCATGGTGAAGAAGATGCGGCTCTGTCCGAACAGGAAGCCGAGCAGCACCGTGGGCAGCGCGATCACCGCCGACACGGCAAGGAAGGTTGCGAAGCCCGACTGCCCCAACTCGCGCAGGATCAGCGCGAGCGGCTCGGGACTGTTGGCGAAGCTGGTGAAGGGCGCGGCGCCGACCGCTGCCACCGCGACGAGCATGTAGATGGCGACGCACGCGATCATCGAACCGACGATCCCAATGGCCAGATCGCGGCCCGGATTCTTGGTCTCCTCGGCGGCGGTCGAGATCGCGTCGAAGCCGTAAAAGGCGAAGAAGATGATCGCCGCCGCTGCCATCACGCCACGTTCGACCCCATCGGGCGACATGGTCTTGGCGAAGCCGAACGGCGCGAACGGTTCGAGATTGGCGCCATTGAAATAGGGCAGCGCCACCGCGACGAACACTGCGAGCGCGATGATCTTGACCACCACGAGCGCGGCGTTGAGGGTCGCGCTTTCCTTGGTTCCGAAGCAGAGCAGACCCGCGACCACCGCGATGATGAAGATCGCGGGCAGATTAACGATACCGTTCGCATGCGGCCCGGCCATCAACTCCATCGGCACCCCGGCCCACGCCTGAAGCAAAGGCGCGGCATAGCCCGACCAGCCGACCGCGACAGTGCTGACCACCAGCGAATATTCGAGGATCAGCGACCAGCCCACGACCCAGGCGATGATCTCGCCCAGCACCGCATAGCTGTAGGTATAGGCGCTGCCCGATGCGGGCATCATCGTCGCCATCTCGGCATAAGCGAGTGCGGCGCAGGCGCAGATCGCCCCGGCGATGACGAAGGACAGAATCACCGCTGGCCCTGCCTTGCCCGCACCGACGCCGATCAGCGTCAGGATACCGGTGCCGACGATCGCGCCGACACCCAGCGCGACGAGGTGCGGCCAGCTCAGCGTGGCCGCCAAACGATGCTCGGGCGCATGATCGGCGGCCCCCTTGACGCTCTTCGTCCGAAACAATCCGCCGGCCATAGGATCCCCCTTCGTTGCAGCTGAGACTGGTGCGCCGCGGCCCGCGCGCCGTCAACGGTTCATGCGACAGACAGTGGCGCGGGCGCAGAATCGTTTCGCTCTCGCCTTTCGGAGGATTGATCGATGGACCGCCGCCTGTTCCTGTCGTTCGTCGGCCTTGGCGCCGCGACACCCGCGCTCGGCCAGTCGCGCGACGAGGCACGCAATCCGCAGATCGACTATTCGGGCTTCCAGCAACTCACCGGCGATGTCCGCAGCTTGCGTGCCGAACGGCTGCTGCCTTTCGCCCGGTTCAAGGCGGAGGCGGCTTCGCCGGGCACGTTGCTGCTCGACGCGCGCTCGGAGACCGCCTTTCGCGAAGGGCATATCCGGGGGGCGGTCAACCTGCCCTTCCCCGACTTCAACGCGGAGTCGCTGGAGGAGACGGTCGGCCCGAACGTGCACCGCCGCATCCTGATCTACTGCAACAACAATTTCTCGAACCGCACGCGCCCCGTGCCGATGAAGGCGCGGCCGCTGGCGCTCAACATCCAGACCTTCATCAATCTGGTCGGCTATGGCTATCGCAACGTGTGGGAACTCGCCGACGTGATCGACTTCAACGATCCCAGGGTGGAGTGGGTGCGCGCGTAACGCGCACCCCGCCCCTCAACGCGCGACGAAGCGGATCGCGGTACCGCCACCCGGCGCCATTGCCAGATCGATCGTCTCGCCCGACTTCACTGTCTTCTTCTCGATCGCAATCGAATGGCGCGCCGCCGTGCGGTAGTCGGCATCCGGCCCGTCACGATAGATTTCAGCGACGTAGCGCTTCGCCGGATCGAGGAAGTCGAGCTTTACGGTTACCTTGCGCGCCTGCTCATCGCCGACAGCGCCCAGATACCAGTTCTCGGACGCCCGGTCCTTGCGCGCGAAAGCGACATAGTCGCCGATCTCCGCCGCGAGCACGCGTGTGTCGGACCAGTCGGCGGGCACGTCCTTGATGAACTGGAACGCGCCCGGATATTTCGCGTAATTCTCGGGCAGGTCCGCGGCCATCTGCACCGGGGAATAGTAGACGACATATAGCGCAAGCTGCTTGGCGATGGTCGACAGGATCGGCGTTCCGCCCTTGCCCTCGAGACTCAACACGCCCGGGGTGAAGTCCATCGGCCCGGCGAGGAGGCGAGTGAAGACCATCACCGCCTCATGCTCGGGCGGGTTCTTGGGCTCGCCCCAGCCATTATACTCCATGCCGCGAGCGCCTTCACGGCTGACCCAGCTGGGATAGGTGCGGCGCAGGCCGGTGTCCTTGATCGGCTCGTGCGTGTTGATCGCGACCTTGTACTTGGCCGCAGTCTCGACGACCTGCAGGTGGTGGCGGGACGAATATTGACCGTCGTGCCACTCGCGCATCGGCTGGCCGTCCGGTCCCACCCGTTCGAGCTGGCCCGCGTCGGTGACATAGCCGGTCTTCACCACTTCGATCCCGTGCTTCGCCGCATAGGCGAACGCGGTGTCGAGCTGCTTCTCGTAATGGGTGGTCGAGCCGCCGGTCTCGTGGTGACCGATCAGGTGCACGCCCTTCTTCTTCGCATAGGCCGAGAGCGCATCCATGTCGAAATCAGGCGTCGGCTTGGCGAAGTCGAAATCATTGCCATTGCCGAACCAGTTGCCGTCCCAGCCGACATTCCACCCCTCGACCAGCACACCACGGAAGCCGTTGGCGGCGGCGAAATCGATGTAGCGCTTGACGTTGGCGGTGGTCGCGCCGTGCTTCGGCCCGGTCGACCAGGTCGATTTGTCGAGATGCATCTCCCACCACACGCCGACATATTTGCTGGGCTTGAACCAGCTGACATCGCCCAATTTGTTGGGTTCGTTCAGGTTCAGCATGATGTGCGACTGATAGATGCCGGCCGCGTCGTTCGCGATCGCCATGGTCCGCCACGGCGTCTTGAACGGCGTGCCGCGCACCACCTTCGGACCCTGCGCGCCCGGCTGGAGTACCGCCTTGAACTTGGTGCCCTCGACGCGCTGGAGCCACATACCCGAATAGTCGACCAGCGCCGCCTCGTGGAACGAGATGTGGGTGCCGTCGTCGAGCTTCGCAGTCAGCGGCGTGTGTGCCAGCGGCACATCGGTCAGCTTGGTCGTGTTGTAGATATATTCGTCGCGATTCCATTCGGAGCCCGGAATCCACCACGCGGTGCCGTTCTGCGCCAGCGCGAACTCGGTCAGCTCGTCGGCAATGTTGGCGGTCTTGAGATTGGGCTGGTCGGGCAGCTCGTAGCGGAAACCGAAACCGTCGTCGAAGATGCGGAAGACGACATCCATCACCCGCGCCATCGCGGTCGATTCCCTGAGGCGGACACGCAGTTCGGTGTGGCGGTCGCGGATCGATTTCCATTCGCCCCAGGGCTGTTCCCAAGTCGTGTCGGCGGAGGCCGTCTTCTGGCTCTCGATCCTGAAACCGCGCTCCAGCTTCGGCGCATCGGTGAGCAGGAAGCCGAGCCGGGAAGGCGCAATGATCGGCTTGCCGTCGCGCGTCACGGTATAGGCCGGGCGGCCATCGCCATCGACGGTCAGCATCACCTTGATCCGCCCGTCTGGCGAAGCGGCAGAAACGCCGCCGGCCTGCTGCGCGGTGTTCTGCGCGACATCCTGCGCGAGCGCGGGTGCCGCGCTCATCGCCGCCAAGGAAGTCAACGCTGTCATCGCGAACATTCGCATCTCACTCTCCTGTTTACGCGCCATCTTCTCAGGCGATTTGTTCGAGCACCAGCCCCGAATAGGCGGGCAACGATCCCGGTGCGGCGCCGTTGACCGCCGCCAGCACACGGAAGCGATCCGGCTGTGCTGGATGCCATGTCAGTGGCGTCTTGCCCAGATTGAACGCGCAGGTCAGCGCCTGCCCGTCCGCGGTGCGTGTGAAGACGAGCAATGCCTCGCCCGCTTCCAACACCTCCATCCTCCCCGAACGCAACGCCGGATTGGTGGCACGCAATGTGATCAGCCCGCGCGTCAGATTGAGCAATGAGCCATTCTGCATGGTCTGACGATCCACCGCCAGCGCGGCATGATCGGGGCCGAGCGGCAGCCACGGCTTGCCCTGCGTAAAGCCAAGATTATCGGCATCCGCCTGCCACGGCATCGGGGTTCGCACGCCGTCGCGGCTCAGCGTCAACGGCCAGTTGGCGATCGCCTCGGGATCCTGAAGCTGATCATAGGCGATCTCGACCTGAGTCAGCCCCAGCTCCTCACCCTGAAACAGGATGGCGTTGCCGCGCAGGCACATGAGCAGCAGCATCTTCATCGCGGCGAAGACGTCGCGATGCGCGCCATCCGCCCAGCGCGACAGAGCACGCGGCGCATCGTGATTCTCGAACGCCCAGCTCGGCCAGCCGGTGCCCGGTGCGTCCGGCCAGGTCTCGACCGCCTTCTTCACCAGTGCCGGGGTCAGCTTGTCCGCGTAGAGGAAGTCGAAGCTGTAGGCGCTGTTGAGCCGCCCCTGCCCCTGCGTAAAGGCGTGCATCTCCGCCTCGGGCGTCGGCCCGCCGACCTCGGCAACGGTGAAGCGGCCACCATAGCTGTCGGTCAGTTCGCGGTGCCGCTCGAGGAAGCGGACGATGTCCGGGTGACTCTGGTTGTAGAGATGCTGCTGGAAGTCGAACGGCCGCGTGCGCGGCGCGCCGGTGTCGGGCGCGGGCGGATTGTCGCGCAGCTGCGGATCGTGCATCGCGAAATTGATGGCATCGACACGGAAGCCGTCGACGCCGCGATCGAGCCAGAATTTCGCCGCCGCCAGCGCCGCGTCCTGCACCTCGGGGCTATGCAGATTGAGATCGGGCTGCTCGCTGAGGAAATTGTGCAGATAATATTGCCCGCGCCGCGCGTCCCAGGTCCAGGCGGGGCCGCCGAACACCGATTGCCAGTTGGTCGGCGGCGAACCGTCGTCCCTGGCGTCGGCCCAGACATACCAGTCGGCCTTGGGATTATCGCGGCTCGCACGGCTTTCCCTGAACCATTCATGCTGGTCGGACGTGTGCGAATAGACCTGATCGATGATGACCTTGAGGTCCAGCGCATGTGCCTTTTCGATCACCGCATCGAAGTCAGCGAGCGTGCCGAACACCGGATCGACCCCGCAATAGTCGGCGATATCATAACCGAAATCGCGCATCGGCGAGGTGAAGAAGGGTGAGAGCCAGATCGCGTCGACTCCGAGCGTCGCGACATGATCGAGATGTGCGGCGACGCCCGGCAGGTCGCCGATCCCGTCGCCGTTCGAATCCGCATAGCTGCGCGGATAGATCTGGTAGATCACCGCGCCGCGCCACCAGTCGCGATCGGCCTGCGTCGCGGTCATGCGCGAAAGCTCGTTCACTTGGCCCCTCCGGTCGCAACGCACGCGACGTAACCGAAGGCCGGCAACGTCACCGTGACACTGCCGGGCGCGGCGGCCGCGGGCGCGCATTGGCCGACAAGCGCCCTGAAGACAGTGGAGCCGGCATCGACCTCGACCTGCCGCGTGATCGGCACGCCGCTGGTATTGAACGCCACCAACACTTCGGCACCGGTCACCGGATCGAAACGCGAGACCGCGAACAGGCCCGGCTTCTCATCATAGTTGCGCGTCACCTGCCGCCCGTGCGTCAGGGCCGGGGTCGCCTTACGCGCGGCGGCGAGCTTCGCGAACTCGGCATATAGCGGGTGCGCGGTATCGAAATTGGCGTCGGCCGTGGTCATGGCCGTGCCGAGCAGCCTGTTGTCATTGTAGACCGCGACCTTGCTCGGGAACATGTCCTCGCGCGCATCCTGATCGTTACCGTCGCCGACAAAGCCCTGCTCGTCACCGGCATAGAGCGTGGGAACGCCGCGCAGCAGCAGCAGCATCGCATGGCCAAGCTTCACGCGCGCCAGCACCTCGGCGTCGCTCGCCTTGGGCAGCCCCTTGCGGACATCGGTCGAGAAGCGGCCATGATCGTGGTTGGAAAGGAAGGTCGGCAGCCGCAGCGCCGCCTGTGCGCCGCCCTCATAGAGCGCGTCGCGGTCGAACAGGGTCGCCAGCAGCGTCGGCGCGCCCTCCCCCGCGACCGTAGCCTGCACCGCGGCACGGAAGCCGAAGTCGAGCACGCTGGGCAGCTGATGGACGCGAGTGTGCACGGCCAGATCGCCGGGATCGCCCTCGTTCGCGACCTCGCCGAAGATGTGGAAATTGGGGATGCCCCTCGCTTTCGCACGCTCGCTCATCGCCTTGGAAAAGACCTGCCAGAATTCCGGGTTGACGTGGCGGGCGGTATCGATCCGGAAGCCGTCGATCCCGAACTGATCGATCCATGTCCCATAGATATCGATGAACCCCTGCAGCACGCGCGGGCTTTCGGTCAGCAAATCGTCCAGCCCGACGAAATCGCCCATGGTCGAGCTTTCGTTGCGGAAGGTAGTGTTGCCGCGATTATGATAATGGATCGGATCGTTGAGCCATGCGGGCACCTTCACGGTCCGCTCCGCCTCGGGCACGAACGGCGTGTAGGCGTAGGACGGATCGGTCAGCTTCGCGAAATTATCCGGCGTCTGCACGCTGTCGCCCGCAAAGCCGGGGTTGATCGCGGCGCCCTTCACCCCGCCCTTGCGCTGGTAGGGATAGTCGGCGCGGCTGCGATATTCGCACGCGCTGTTCGGACATTCGCGATACTGGATCACGTCCGCGGTGTGGTTGGTGATGATGTCGAGATAGACCTTGATCCCGCGCGCATGGGCGGCGTCGACAAAGGCCTTCATCTCCGCGTTGGTGCCGAAATGCGGATCGACGCGGGTGAAATCGGTGATCCAGTAGCCGTGATAGCCCGCAGATTCCTGCCCCGGCCCGCCCTGAACGGGCTTGTTCTTGTAGATCGGCCCCAGCCAGATCGCGGTGGCACCGAGTGACTGGATATAGTCGAGCCGACGGATCAGCCCCTTCAGGTCACCGCCATGAAAAAATCCTTTGTGTGCGGGATCATAGCCGGTCGCATAGCGATCGCCAGTAAGCCCGCCGCGGTCGTTCGAGGGGTCACCATTCTCGAAGCGGTCGGGAAGGAGAAAGTAAAGGACCTCCGCCTCGGGCGCGCGGGCGCGCATTTCCGCCGGAGCCGCCGTCTGAGCGGCTGCACAAGTACCTGAAAATAGAGCAAAAGCGAGGGCGAGGTTTCTCATGCGATACTCGACTGGCTGAAGGTGGAGGGCGTGGCGCAGAAGCGCGCGAGATAGTCGGAATGGCCCGGCATCCGCGCGCTATCGCGTTGGAAACTATTGGAAATTGTCGCAAGAAACTGGTCGAGCTGATCGTCGCTTAGCGCATCGGCGAGCGGATGCCAGCGTTCGGGAAAAATGCCTTGTCCGACAAGGACCTGGATCCAGCCGGGGACGTCGAACAGCTCGTCCCCCTCGCGGATGATCCGGCCATTCGCGTGGAACATGTCGAGGCGGAATTCGAGACTCTCGGGAAGTGCCATGCGACATTGCGCCTTCCAGAAAGGGTCATTCCGTCCATTGGCGAAATAATGAAGCACGACAAAGTCGCGGATCCGGTCGATCTCGAAGTCCGAGAGCCGGTTGTAGGCATCGCGGTCCGCGCTCGCGACCGGGCCGTTGGGCAGGAAATCGAGCAGCCGGGTGATGCCGGTCTGGATCAGGTGGATGCTGGTCGATTCAAGCGGCTCGATGAAGCCCGACGCCAACCCGATCGCCACCACATTGCGGTTCCAGAACTTGCGCCTTTTGCCCGCGCGGAATTTGAGCAGCCGCGGATCGCCCTGCGGCGCACCATCGAGATTGGCGAGCAAGGTCGCCGTCGCCTCATCCTCGCTGATATGCGCGGAGGAGAAAACATAGCCGTTGCCGGTGCGGTGCTGGAGCGGGATGCGCCATTGCCAGCCCGCGCTGCGTGCCGTCGCGCGGGTGTAGGGAATCAGCGGATCGGCGCGCTCGCACGGCACCGCGAATGCGCGGTCGCACGGAAGCCAATGCCCCCAATCCTCGAAACCGGTTTCGAGCGCGCCTTCGATCAACAGGCCGCGAAAGCCCGAGCAATCAACGAACAGATCGCCCGCGACGCGCGTGCCGTTCGCCAGCACCAGCGCCGAAACATCGCCGCTCTCGCCATCGCGCTCGACCGCCTCGACCCGGCCCTCGACCCGCACTGTGCCGCGTGCTTCGGCATAGCGGCGCAGATAGGCGGCATAGAGACCGGCGTCGAAATGGAAGGCGTAGGGCACCGGCGGCAGTGCGCTGTCCCCCGCCCGTTCGACATGCGCGAAGCGGTTGGCGCGCGCCGCGACCGCATTGAGCACATAGTCCCCGAGCGGCGCGGCACGGCCGGCGGCATGCGCGCGCAGCCAGTAATGATGGAAGGGCAGCAGCCCCAGTCCGCGACCGACCAAGCCAAAGGCGTGCATGTAACGCTGACCGGGCGCGCCCCAGCCGTCAAACTCAATCCCGAGCTTCCACGTCCCGTGGGTCTCGCGCAGGAACTCGGCCTCGTCGATGCCGAGCGCCTGATTGAACAGGCGGATCGCGGGGATCGTCGCCTCGCCCACCCCGACCGTCCCGATTTCCTCGGATTCGACGAGCGTGATGGTCCAGCCCCGCCCGCAGAAGCGCGCGAGCGCGGCCGCGGTCATCCACCCGGCGGTGCCGCCGCCGGCGATGACGATGTTGCGGGGCGTGAGATCGGCCATCCTGCAATCCTCAAAAACACCCCCGCCATGGACAAGCCACGGCGGGGAAGCGGGGGAGAGGTCAGAACTTGAAGGTAAAGCCCGCCTGGAAGCGGCGGCCGAAGCGCTGGTGGTTCATCACCTCGAGCGAGCGGCCCGGATTGATCGCCACGAACGGCTCATCGGTCAGGTTCGAACCCTGGACGAACAGCGACAGCCCCTCGAGCGCGCTGCCCGGCTGGAAGTCATAGCCGATCTGCGCGTCGATGATCGTCTCATCCAGCGCGCGGCGGCGGGTGCGGACGGCGCCGACCCCCGAGAATTCGCCGAGGAAGGTCGAGCGATACCGGATGCTGCCGCGGACGTTGAAGCCCCACTTCTCGAAATAGGCCGTGCCGTTGGCCACCCAGTCCGAATAGCCGGGAATATTCTCCGGCGGCTGGGTCGGGTCGGGCTTGATCTCCGACTTGGTGTAGGAGACGCCGCCGGTGACGCCGAAGCCCGACAAGGCCGAAGTCAGCGTCTCAAACGGGAAGGTGCCGGCAAATTCGGCGCCGTAGATCGATCCGCCCTCACCGTTGAAGGGCTGCCTGATGCGGCCCTGCGTGCTCACCGGGGGAATGGGCTGGACGACCGGGTAGCTCGAGAAGTCGAACGGGCGTTCGGCGGTGTAGATGTAGTTGTGCAGCTTCTTGTGGAACAGCTGCAATGCCAGATAACCGCGCGCGCCCCAATATTTCTCGAACGTGAGGTCGAACGCGGTGGCGCGATAGGGGCGCAACATGGGGTTGCCGCCTTCACCGGTGACGATCTGCTCCGCCAGGTTCGGGCCATAGGCGATGTTGACGCGCATATCGTCGAGGCGCGCGCGCTGGATCTCGCGCGCCGCGCCGACGCGGATCACGAACCCGCTGTCGAAGCGTAGCGACAGGTTGAGGCTGGGCAGAACATCCCAGTAGTCGTCGCCCAGCGTGCGCAACTGGGGACCGGTCGGCGTCATGATATAGCCAGTCGAGCTTTGGTTGGTGTGCTGGCCCAGTACGCCGAAATTGCCGGTCAGCGTCGCGCCGCCGAATTCGGCCCGGACACCCGCCATGGCATAGGCGCTGAGCACCTCTTCCTCGACGTTGAAGCTCTTGAACAGCACGTCCTGCCCGGTGTTCGCGACCCTGGTGTAGACGCCGCCATTGAGCAGATCGAGCGGGTTGTAGCTCAGCATCGGGCCGAGGCCGAGATACGACAGGTTGGTCGGCGTCAGCCGATATTGCGAAGGAACCTGCGCCTGCAACGCGCCACCGGCGAGCTGGAGATAATATTCGTCGGGCACGAGCGACTTCGCGCGATCGACATAATTGGCGCCAAGCTTGATGCTCGAGAGGAAGCCGCCCTCGAACTCGCGCTCGACCTCGGCGAGGTAGCTGAACAGCTCATCCTCGACGATGCGGTCGTTGTAATAGCCGTGCTGGCGTCCGCCCGGCGCGCCACCGCCCCAGCCGAGCGGATCGGTGAGAACAATGGTGTTCGGGTTGCTGTAGTCGAGCAAATGCGAGGTGAAATAGGTGCCCTGAGGCGTGGTGCGGAACGTCAGCGTGTCGGTCGCCCCGACGCCGCCGCCCGGGCCCGTGCCCGCATTGGATTCGAGGATCAGCTCGCGCCGGTCGGTGCGCGACCAGCCGAAGTCGAAATTGACGTTCCAGCCGTCGGCGCCCTTGTGGCTGAGGTTGATGCCGCCCGAATAGAGGTCGGCCTGACGCAGGTAATTGTGGTTGTTGACCACGCCTTCGACGCCGCTGAAGGTGCCGCCGGTGACGACGCCGTCGGTGATCTCACGCCCGGTGGGCGAAAGCGTCGCGCCGCTCCATGCCAGCGGAAGCTCGATACCGCGCTTGATCTGGGTGTCGTCGAAGTTCGAGTAGAAGCCGTCGAGCGTGAGCATCCAGTTGTTGCCCGCGTCGAACTGCACTGTGCCCGACACGCCGAGACGCTTGAGCTGCGAGGTGGTGACGAACGGCTTGACGCCACCGACGATGTTGTTGCCGTCGGGCAGCGTGGCATAGCCCCACGCCTCATATTCCTCGATCTGATAGGGCTCATCGACATAGGCGGCCGCCAGCGCGATGCCGAGCCGGTCGTCCATGAACTTGCCGACATAGGTCGCGTTGAGGCGGTAGCCCCATTCCTTCGACCCGCTGTTGAGCTTGCCCATGTCGGTGTAGATGCCGCGCGCTCCGACGGCGAAGACTTCCTTGCCATATTCGAGCGGCCGGATGGTGCGGATGTCGACCGTGCCGACCAGACCCTGGGTGGTCAGCGCGGCGTTGGGCGTCTTGTAGACGTTGACCGCGTTGACGATTTCCGACGGATACTGGTCGAACTCGATGCCGCGATTGTCGTTGGTCGAGGTCTGCGGACGGCCGTTAAGCAGGGTCGAGGAGAAGTCCGGTCCGAAGCCGCGGATCGAGATGTACGAGCTGCGGCCCGAAATGCGCTGCGACGTCAGCCCCGGCAAGCGCGCGATCGATTCGGCGATCGATGCGTCGGGCAGCTTGCCGATATCTTCGGCCGAGACCGACTCGACGATCTGCTCTGAATTCTTCTTGGTGTTGATCGCGCTGGCGAGCGCCGCGGCGAAGCCGGTGACGACCACCTCCTCGCCCTTCGCCTCTTCTGCCTGTGCCGGCGCGGGGGTGTCCTGCGCGAAGGCCGGCGACGCGACGAGCAGCGCGGCGGCGATGGCGCCGCCGCTGGCGCCAAACGAGAAACGGGCGGCCGGACGGCCGGTGACGGTGTTACACATATATCCTCCCCTATGCCGGTCCAGTTTCGGCCGGATCGCGCCGGATCAAGCGCGTTGCCCCCTTATTCGCGCCAAGCCGGCGCCGCGGCCAGCACACGGCATACGTATTCAACGCCGCAACCGTGCCCCACGGGCGCCGCGCGACATTGACGCGGGGTGCGAAAGGGAGTGAACATCAGGGGGTCAAGCGGAGGGCACATCCGCGGACGATAGGGGAGAAGTGCCGCGGCCATGCAACGCAAGCCGACATCGTTCGATATCGCGCATCTCGCGGGGGTCTCGCAGCCCACCGTCTCGCGCGCGCTGCGCGGCGGGACGGGCGTGAACGAGGCGACGCGCAAGCGGATCGAAGCGATCGCGCAGAAGCTGAACTACCGCGTCGACAAGGCGGCATCGAACCTGCGCAGCCGCCATGCCGAGACGCTGGCCGTACTGATCTTTCAGGACGAGAGCGCCGACGACAGCGCGATCAACCCCTTCTTCCTGTCGATGCTGGGATCGATCATGCGCGCTTGCGCCGACAACGGGCAGGACATGCTTGTCTCGTTCCAGCAGCTGGGCAGTGACTGGCATCAGGATTTCGAGGATTCGCGCCGCGCCGACGGGCTGATCCTGCTCGGCTATGGCGATTATGAGCTGTACCGCGACAAGCTCAATGAGTTGATGGCGCAAGGCACGCATTTCGTGCGCTGGGGATCGGTGCAGTCGGGCGGCATCGGCCTGACCGTCGGGTGCGACAATCATGGCGGCGGGCGCGCGGCGACCCGGCACCTGCTGAGCCTCGGGCGCCGCAACATCGCCTTCCTCGGCCATGCGTCGAGCCACTACCCTGAATTCCACGACCGCTATCGCGGGTATGTCGCGGCGCTAAAGGAAGGCGGGATCATTCCGCGCAAGCGGATCCAGTTCGACGCACTGACCAGCGAGGAAGCGGGCGCCGCCGCGGCCGAGGCGCTGATCGCGAGCGGCGAGACGTTCGACGCGATCCTCGCCGCGAGCGATCTGATCGCGATCGGGGCGATGCGTGCCCTCGCGGCACGCGGGATCAAGGTGCCCGACGACGTCGCCATTGTCGGTTTCGACGATATCGCCGCGGCGAGCTTCACCAACCCACCGCTGACCACCGTGTTGCAGGATACCCGCGCAGCCGGACGGACGCTGGTCGAAACCTTGCTCGGCCGCATTCGCGAGGAGCGCGTCCACGACGTGCTGCTGCCCGCAACGCTGGTCGTGCGCCGCTCCTGCGGCTCCTGATCATTCAAGGAACCTGAATTGGAAAAACCGCGTCAGGGCTTTTGGGGCCTGTTCAACCTGTCGTTCGGCTTCTTCGGCATCCAGATCGGCTTCGCGTTGCAGAACGCGAATATGAGCCGGATCTTCCAATCGCTGGGCACCAGCATCGACGACTTGCCGGCCTTGTGGGTGGCGGCGCCGCTCACCGGTCTGCTGGTGCAGCCGGTGATCGGTCATATGAGCGACCGCACCTGGCTGGGCCGGCTGGGGCGGCGGCGGCCTTACTTCCTCGCGGGCGCGATCCTTGCGGCGCTGGCACTGGTCGCGATGCCGCTGGCGCCGGTGCTGCTGTTCGCGGCGGTGATGCTGTGGGTGCTCGATGCGTCGCTCAACGTGTCGATGGAGCCGTTCCGCGCGTTCGTCGGCGACATGCTGCGCAAGGACCAGCACAGCGCGGGCTATGCGGTGCAGACCGCGTTCATCGGCGCGGGCGCAGTGGTGGGATCGATCTTCCCTTACGCGCTCGAGCATCTCGGTGTCGCGAACACCGCCCCGGCGGGAAGCATTCCCGACACGGTACGCTATGCCTTCTGGTTCGGCGGAGCGGCGTTGTTCCTCGCGGTGCTGTGGACGATCGTCAGCACCCGGGAATACAGCCCGGAGGAGATGGCGGCGTTCGACGGGCCGCGCGCCGAGGCGGATGAGGCAACGATGCGCGTGCTGGCGGCACGCGGACACGGGTCGAGCCTGATCTGGCTCGCGGCGGGCGCGGCGGTGGTCATCGCGGTTGGGCAGCTGGGGCTGGAGAAAGAGGTCTATCTGCTCGGCGCGCTGCTCGCGGGCTATGGCGTCGCGAGCCTGATCGCAGCCGCCCTCGCCCGGCGCGGCAACGGCGCGAACATGCTGAGCCACATCGTCGGCGACTTCGCCGGAATGCCGGATCTCATGAAGCGGCTCGCGGTCGCGCAGTTCTTCAGCTGGTCGGCATTGTTCATCATGTGGATCAACACCACGCCGGTGGTCGCGCAATATTTCTATGGCGCGGCTGAGGCCACGGATCCGCGCTATCAGGAAGGCGCCAACTGGGTCGGCGTATTGTTCACCGTCTATAACGGCGTCGCGGCGGTGGCGGCGCTGACGTTGTTGCCGCTGCTCGCGTCGCGGATCGGCAAGGCGCGGACCCATATCGTGGGGCTGCTGTGCGGGGTCGCGGGGTTTGCGAGCTTCTTCGCGATCCGCGATCCGCAATGGCTGATCGTCAGCGAGATCGGCATCGGCATCGCCTGGGCCTCGATCCTCGCGATGCCATACGCGATCCTCGCCTCAAGCCTGCCGCAGGCCAAGCTCGGCATCTATATGGGCCTGTTCAACGTCTTCGTGGTGGTACCGCAGCTGCTGGTCGCGACGGTGATGGGGTCGATCATGAAGCGCTTCTTCCCCGACGAGCCGATCTGGACGATGGCCTTCGCCGCCGCGACTTTGCTGGTCGCGGCGGTGGCGATGCTGCGGGTCAGGGAGACCTAAAGCGCGCTGAAATCGATCGGCGCATGGCGGTCGAGTGTCCTCGACTGATCGGGCATCGGGTATTTGAGGCCGGTCGCGCAGTTGAACAGGACCGCGCGATCGTCGGGCGAGATCAGTCCCTCCGCCAATGCCTTGCGCCACGCGGCGAGCGTCGCGCCGCCCTCCGGACAGAGCAGCAGACCGTCGAGGCGCGCGGCATCGTCGACCGCTTCGAGGATCGCCGCATCGCTGACCGCCATGGCAAAGCCATTGCTCGCGCGTACCGCGTCGAGGATCAGGAAATCGCCCACCGCCTGCGGCACGCGAATTCCCGCCGCCACGGTATGCGCGTCCTCCCAGCGGGTCGCGTGGCGCTCGCCCTGCTCCCACGCGCGGACCATGGGCGCGCAGCCTTCGGCCTGTACAGCGACCATGCGCGGGCGCTTCGAGCCAATCCACCCAAGCGCCTCGAGTTCGTCGAACGCTTTCCACATGCCGATCAGGCCGGTGCCGCCGCCGGTGGGGTAGAAGATGACGTCGGGCAGTTCCCAGCCGAGCTGCTCGGCAAGCTCCAGCCCCATCGTCTTCTTGCCCTCGATCCGGTACGGCTCCTTGAGCGTCGACAGGTCGAACCAGCCATTGGCTTCCTTCCCCGCCCCGACCAGCTTGCCGCAATCGTCGATCAGCCCGTTGACGCGATAGACGCGCGCGCCCTGTGCCGCGATCTCGCGCACGTTGATCTCAGGCGTGTCGTCGGGACAGAAGATCACCGCCTCGATCCCCGCCTGCGCGGCATAGGCTGCCGCAGCCGCGCCAGCATTGCCGTTAGTCGGCATGGCGATGGTCGTGACGCCCAGTTCCTTCGCCATCGAGATCGCCATGACGAGTCCGCGCGCCTTGAACGACCCGGTCGGCAGGCGCCCTTCGTCCTTGACCAGCAGGATCGAGGCGCCGGCGCCCGCGGCGATCTTGCTCAGTGGCACGATCGGCGTCGTTATCTCACCGAGGCTTATGATGTTGTCGGTCTGGCGCACCGGTAGCAGTTCGCGATAGCGCCACAGATCGGCCGGGCGACCGGCGAGATCGGCGGTGGAGACCGCATTGCGGACCGCATCGAGATCGTAACGCACCAGCAACGGCCGTCCCACCCGCGACAGACCGTGAAGTGTGTCGGCCTCATATCGCTCGCCCGTCATCGAACATTCGAGATGGGTGACAAAGGTCGGACGGGCGGCGGTGAGGTTGTCGTCGTAGCGCATGGCGATGGCTTAATGCGCATCGCCGTCGCGGTCGAGCCGTCGAACGCGGCGGCGAGCGAACGGGCGAACGGCTCGGCCACAAACGGCCGGCGCGCCGCCCGGCCTTGTGGTCCGAAGGCGCGCTGCTACGCTGCCTTGCCCAAGGTTCAGAAGAGCAAGGATGCCGCATTTCAATCTTCGTCGCATCCTGCGGGATGCCTGCGTGGCAGCCGCGGTTCTTTCCGCGATGGCCCGGCCGGCGCTGTCACAGGAAAGCCCGGCATCGCCCGATCCGGCGCTGTCGGCCTCAATTGCCGGCGACTATGTCCATTCGCAGATGGAGTTGGTTGCGGGCATCCGCCTGCGTCCAGACGGCACGTTCGAATATGGCCTGACCGTCGGTTCGCTCGACGAGCGCGCGCAAGGCCGCTGGACCGCCGCGGGCAAGCGGATCGAACTGACCAGCGATCCGCGACCCGTGGCCCCGACGATCACCGCCGACCGGGTCGATGCCGCGCCGGGCGAACCGTTCGCGATCCGCGTGCTCGCACCGAACGGCCGGGACGTGCCGGGCATCGATCTCAGCATCGAATTCGATTCGGGCGAGCCGCTCATATCCTATCTCGCCGGGGGTCCGTGGTCCCTTCCCCCGGAGGAACGGCGCACGCCGCGGTTCGTGACATTCAGCGAAACGTCGTACCGGCTGCGATCCGAACGGCTTCCGCTCGACGCCAAAGCCGGAACGGTTGCGACATTCAAGCTGATACCGAACGACTTCGGCGTGGCCGACTTCACGGGCGTCTATGCGGATATCGAGGGCGAGAGCCTCATCCTCCACCGTCCCGAGGGAGTCATGCGGTTCCGGCGATCCCGCCCCTGAGCGCAAATCGGGACAGCGGCTTTACACGGCTCGCTGTCGATCGCTCCGCGGGATACTGCAGCGTCTAGTCGATCCGCTCGGCATTCCAGCCTTGGCCGGCGATGGTGCGGTCGCCGACGGTGCCGCGATAGCCGACACCATCCGCCGTGAAGGCAAGTACCGCCCCTGCCAGGTGGACGTCGCGGATCGTGCGGCCATCGAGCGTTCCGGCGACGCGGCTATAGCGCTGGTCGAGGGTGAGGGTCGCGACGCTTCCGTCGGCACGGATCAACCGCCATTCGCCACCCGCTACCGCCGGCACCGTCCAGCGATAGACCCGCTTGTCGGCGATCTCGCGGCGTTCCTCGGGCGGCCAGTCACCCATGTCGAAGGCATGGCTGACGACCCGCGCCCCTGCCTTCATCTCATTGAGAATTTTTGGTTTCAGCCGTTCGTTGACGTCGGGGAGCAAATAGAGGGTGACCACGTCCGCGTCGCGCAGCGAAACAGTGAACAAATCGTCGCGGACAAAGCGCGTGCGCTCCTCGAGTCCCTCAAGCTGGGTGAGCGAACGAGCGCGAGCGACCAGCCCGGCGTCGATCTCCACCCCCAGCGCATTGGCGCCGCGCCGTGCGGCGGCACGCGGAATACGCCCGTCGCCCGAGCCCAGAT
>DATIGZ010000336.1:0-29157 GCA_035481255.1 Sphingomonas sp.
ATGCCGGCCCTCGCCGCGGACGTGAAGCGGCTGGCGGACGCGGGCGCGCTGGTGGGGATGGGATCGCATGGCGACGAGCCGGGGATCGGCATCCATTACGAGATGGAGGCGCACACGCTGGGCGGGATGACGCCGATGGCGGTGCTGCACGCGGCGACCGCGGGTGCGGCGGAGACGATCGGACGGCTGGGCGACATGGGAACGCTGGAGGTCGGCAAATATGCCGATCTGGTGGTGTTCGACCGCGATCCGCTGACGGATATCCGCAACACGCGATCGGTGAGTCTGGTGATGCGCGGCGGGCAATTGTTCGACGCGGAGACGCTCGATGAACTCTGGCCGGTGGCGCGCAAGCTGCCCGTGCCATGGTTCGCGCAAAGCAAGGACGCGCAGTGGCTGCCGGTCAAGTGACGCTCGACCCGGAGATCGCGGCGTTCCTGGCCGAGATGAAAGCGCGCTGGGCGCAGCATCCGCCATTCGATACGCTCGACTTTCCCGGCCAGCGCGCCGTGTGCGAGGCGGTGCGCGCGTACTGGGCCGAGGGCGGGCCGGACATGGCGCGGACGATCGAGCGGGTGTTCGATCCGGGCGCGGGCAAGCTGCATGTGCGGGTGTATTTCCCCGAAGGCGTGCGCGAGCCGGCGCCGGCTTTGGTCTATCTTCACGGCGGCGGGTTCACGCTGTTCTCGATCGACACGCACGACCGGCTGATGCGCGAATATGCCGCCGCCGGCGGGTTCGCGGTGATCGGGGTCGATTACCCGCTGTCGCCCGAGCATAAATATCCGCAAGCGCTCGACCGGATCGAGGCGCTGATGCTGTGGCTGAAGGCGCATGGCGCCGAGTTGGGGATCGACCCCGCGCGGCTGGCGATGGGCGGGGATTCGGCCGGGGCGAACCTGAGTTTCGCGACCGCGTTGCGGCTGCGCGAGCGGGGCGAGACCGGCTTGGTAAAGGCGATCCTGTCCAATTACGGCTATTTCGCCACCACCGTGTCGGATGCGGCGGAAGCGGCGTTCGGCGGGCCGGGGTCGATCATGGATCGCGCCGAGGCGGTTGCCTATTACGCCAATTACCTGACCGATTTCGAGCGCGAGCGCAGCGATCCGCTGGCTTGTCCGCTGCTCGCCGATCTGGCCGGGCTGCCGCCGGTGCTGCTGGTGATCCCCGAATGTGACCTGCTGACCGAACAGTCGCTGGCGATGGAAGCGCGGTTGCGCGTTGCGGGGGTGGAGACCGAGGCGATCGTCTATCCCGGCGCGACGCACAGCTTCCTCGAGGCGATGTCGGTCGCGGCGTTGGCGCGCAAGGGGATCGCCGATGGCGCGGCGTTCGTGGCGGCGCGGCTCAGCCGCTAGCGACACCGCCGGCGATCAGCGCCTCGATCGCTTCGGGGTCGAAGCCGCATTCGGCCAGTACCGAGCGACTGTCCGCCCCCAGCGAACCCGGCGCGGTGTCGGGGGACGCGTCGATCCCATCGAACCGCACCGGCTGGGGCAGGGTGCGGACGATGCCCTCGGGATAGCCCGCCGGAACGTCGAAAAAGCCGATTTCGGCGAGGTGCGGGTCGGTGAGCAGATCGTCGATGCCGCTGACCTTCGAGCAGGGCACGTCGCGAGTCTCGAGCGCCGCGATCCATGTTGCGGTGGTCCGCGCGGGCAGGGCGGCGGCGACGAGCGCGTAAAGCTCCCCGATCCGCGCCTGACGCTGGCGGGGGTCGGTGAACCAGTCCTGCGCGACCACATCCTCACGTCCGATTTCGGACAGGAAGGCGCGCCACTGGCGGTCGGTATAGGGCAGCACGGCGATCCATCCGTCGGCGGTGCGGAACGGGCGGCGATCGGGGGAGAGCAGGCGGGGATACCCCACCGCGCCGTCCGCCGCGAAGGTCGCCCCGGCGAGATGTTCGTTGAGCAGGAAGGCGGCGAGCGCTTCGAACATCGGCACCTCTACCTGGATCGGGCCCTCGCGGCCGTTGGCGCGCGCCACCAGCGCGGCGAGGATGCCATAGACCGCGTGGAGCGCGGCGACCTTGTCGGCGAGGATCGTCGGGACGAAGCGCGGGTCGCCGCCGGTAGCGGTGGCGAGTCCCGCAACGCCGCTAGCCGCCTGGATGATGTCGTCGAACGCGGGGCGGTCGCGATAGGGACCGCGCTGGCCGAAGCCGATCGCGGCGCAATGGACGATGCGCGGGTTGATCGCCGCAACGGCGTCGAACCCGAGGCCGAGCCGTTCCGCGGCATCGACGCGCATATTGTGGAAGAGGATATCGGCGGTGCCGATCAGCCGGGCGAGCGCGGCGCGGCCTTCGGGCGCCTTGAGGTCGAGCGCGAGCATGCGTTTGTTGCGGTTGTTGTTGACGAACAGCGCCCCGCCGCCGGTGCCCGAGGGATGGGCGTTGCGCGCGATATCGCCCTCAAGCGGCTCGACCTTGATGACCTCTGCGCCGAGGTCCGCGAGGATCTGCCCCGCATAGGGACCGAGCACCACCGCGCCCACCTCGACAACCCGAATCCCCTTCAGCAGCGGTAGCATTACCCGTCTCTCCTTCTTGACAGAAATTCATATACAGGGACAAATACGTCCACAAATAGAAATTTATGGAGTCGGGATGCTCGACGGGTTTGCGTTCGACAAGCTGTTCATCGGCGGGGAATGGGTGGCGCCGATCGACGGCGGCGTGCGGCCAAGCATCGATCCGGCGACGGGTGAGCCATGGGGCGATGTCGCTTATGGCGGCGCTGCGGATATCGATCGCGCAGTGGCGGCGGCGAAGGCGGCGTTCGAAGGGCCGTGGCGGCGGATGCCGCCGTGGGAACGCGCGGCGCTGCTGCGGAAATTCGCCGATCTCTATGCGACACAGGTCGATGCGCTGGCGCGGATCGAGACGCGCGACAATGGCCGTGCGGTGCGGGAATCGCGCGGCGATATCGGGCTGCACGCCCAATATTATCACTGGTTCGCCTCGCTTGCCGACAAGCTGGGCGGGCGGACGATCCCGATGGACGACAGCGTCCATGCTTTCACCACGCGGCATCCGGTGGGCGTGGTCGGCGCGATCACGCCATGGAACGTCCCGATGATGGCGGCGGCGTGGAAGCTGGGCCCGGCGCTGGCGGCGGGGTGCACCGTCGTGCTCAAGCCGGCGGAATCGACTCCGGCGTCGTCATTGGCGCTGGCGAAGCTGTTCGAGGCGGCGGGGTTTCCGCCGGGCGTGGTCAATGTCGTGCCGGGCGACGGGACGATCGCGGGCGCACGGCTGGTCGCGCATCCCGACGTCGCCAAGATCAGCTTCACTGGCGAGGGATCGACCGCGAAGACGATCCTGAAAGCCGGGGCGGACACGCTGACCCGCTGCACCTTCGAGCTGGGCGGCAAGGCGCCGCACATCATCTTTGCCGACGCGGATATCGAGAACGCGCTCAACGCCGCAACGGGGTCTGCCTGGGCGCTGTGCGGGCAGAGCTGCGCGCTGGGCAGCCGAGTGCTGGTCGAGCGGCCGGTCTACGATCGCGTGGTCGCGGCGTTCCGCGAGCGGGCGGGGCGGGTACGGGTCGGCATGCCGCTCGACCCCGCGACGCATATGGGGCCGCAGGCGCATGCGCAGCAGCTCGACAAGACCTTGTCCTATGTCGGCATCGGCAAGGACGAGGGTGCCGAACTGGTTGCGGGCGGCAACCGGATCGAGCGCGACGGGCTTGCGGGCGGCTATTTCGTCGAGCCGACGGTGTTCGCTGGCGTGTCCGCGACCATGCGGATCGCACAGGAGGAGATTTTCGGGCCGGTCGCCGCGATCATCCCGTTCGACGGCGAGGACGAGGCGGTGAGCATCGCCAATTCCACGCCCTATGGCCTCGCCGCCGGTCTGTGGTCGGGCGATACCGGGCGGGCGCATCGCGTCGCCGCGCGGATCGAGGCCGGCATGGTGTGGGTCAACACCTATCGCTACATCCGCTGGTCCACCCCCTATGGCGGGGTGAAGGCGAGCGGCTGGGGCCGCGAGAACGGGATCGAGGGGCTCGATCCGTTCCTCGAAACCAAGACCACGATCATCTCGACGACCGGCACGTTCGCCGATCCGTTTGTTTGATCCAGCTTTGCTGGATGTGCGGTGCCGGCCCTCTCCCCACCCGGCCACCCACGACAGGGTATCTTAGATGGGTGGCCGGGTGGGGAGAGGGCCGGCACCGCAACCGGTTCAGCTTGCTGAACCCGCAGAGGAGTAGAACATGCGTTTGAACGGCAAGCTCGCCATCGTCACCGCCGCCGCGTCGGGCATGGGCCGCGCGGGGGTCGAACGCTTTGTGCGCGAGGGCGCGAAAGTGGCGGCGATCGACGTCAATCCGGAAGCGCTCGATGTGCTCGTCGCCGAATTCGGCGCGGACAAGGTGACGGGCATCGCCGCCGACCTGCTCGATCCCGAGGACGCCAAGGGCAGTATCCATAGCGCCGCGGAGTGGCTGGGCGGGGCGGACATATTATGGGCGCATGCCGGGATGCCGGGGCCGGCGTCGGTCGAGGATCTCGACCTCGACGCCTATCGCAAGGCGATCGACCTCAACGTCACCGCCGCGGCGCTGGGGGCGGGGCAGGTCGCGGCGTATATGCGCAAGCGGGGGGGCGGATCGATCATCTTCACCGCATCGGTCTCCGGTCTGGTCGGGTCGATGATGAGCCCGATCTATTCGGCGGCGAAATGGGGCGTGGTCGGGCTGACCAAGAGCCTCGCGCTGGCGCTGGCCGCCGACAAGATCCGCGTCAACGTGGTGTGCCCGGGCCTTGCCGACACACCGATGAAGGTCGGCTTCACCGGCCGCAGCGGCGATCCGGCGGAGGCGGCGGCGAACGAGGCGAAGCTGATCGCCAATGTGCCGATGGGACGGCTGGTTCAGGCGGGGGAGATTGCCGATGCGGCATTGTGGCTGGCGTCCGACGAGGCGAGCTTCGTCACCGGCGTGGCGTTGCCGGTCGATGGCGGCTTCACGGCGCGCTGAGCGTGCGGCGGCGCCCGGACAGGCAAGCTGCTTTTCCGAGCGCTGTGGTTGCGCCATATGGCGGCCATGAACACCGTCCGTCAGGCCGCCAACGCGCTCGAAGTGCTGGAGTATTTCGCTCGCCGTCTGCGCCCGGCGACGCCCGCCGAGATGGCCGACGAGCTGGGCTGGCCGCGGTCGAGCACGTTCAAGCTGATCGGCACGCTGGCGTCGATGGGCTATCTCTACGAGCCGCGCGGCCGGGGCGCCTATTATCCGAGCCCACGCTGGCTGGTGCTGGCCGAAGCGGTGAGCGCGGCCGAGCCGCTGCCCGTGCAGTTCCAGCGGCTGGCGAAGGACCTGATGGAAGCGACCGGCGAGACGGTAGCGATCGCCGCGCCTGCGGGCATCTTTGCGACGTTCGTCGATGTCGCGGAATCGCGCCAGCCGGTGCGCTATTTCGCCAAGGTCGGCGACCGGGTGCCGATCCACGCGACCTCGGCCGGGCGGGCGCTGCTGGCGCAGATGCCGCGCGAGGAACGCGAGAAGCTGTACCGCAAGATCGACTTCGTCGCCTATGCACCGACCACGCCGGTGGGGCCGGAAGCGGTCGAAGCGCGGCTGGCCGAGGCGGCGGAAATGGGCTGGCACCAGAGCAATACCGAATACACGCCCGATCTGGCCGGGGTGGCGATGCCGCTGCCGGGCAGCGAGCGGCGGCTGTCGGTGGTGGTGGTCGGGCCGGTATCCCGCTGTCTGACGCGGCGGCCCGAGATGGCGGCGATCGTCGCCAGGCACCTCGCCACGCTGGGCTAGACCAGACTCACAGACTCAACGGAACGACCGGGCGGCCATTGCGGACCGTGGCCGGCGGGAGAGGCATATGACCAACGACCCGCGCGCGGCGATTGCGGCTGCGCCCATGCACCGGCTGCAGATCGTGGTGGTGGCGCTGTGCATCGCGCTCAATGCGCTCGACGGCTTCGACGTGCTCGCGATCAGCTTCGCCGCGCCGGGGATCGCGGCGGAGTGGGGCGTCGACAAGGCGACGCTGGGCGTGGTGCTGTCGATGGAATTGCTCGGCATGGCTGCGGGGTCGGTGCTGATCGGCAATGTCGCCGACCGCATCGGGCGGCGGCCGACGATCCTTGGCTGCCTTACCGTGATGACGGCGGGGATGTTCGCCGCGACCGTGGCGAGCGGGGTGGAGATGCTGTCGGCGATCCGCTTCGTCACCGGGATCGGCATCGGCGGCATGCTGTCGTCGACCAGCGCGATGGTGGCTGAATTCTCGAACGACAAAAGGCGGGGGCTGAACGTCGCGCTCAATATCGCAGGCTATTCGACCGGGGCGATATTGGGCGGGCTGGTGGCGTCGGCGCTGCTCGCCTCGACCGGGGACTGGCGGTCGGTATTCATGCTGGGCGGCGTGGCGAGCGCGGCGATGATCCCGCTGGCGGTGCTCTTCCTGCCCGAGTCGATCGAATCGCTGATCGCGCGGCGGCCGGCAGGGGCGCTTGAGACGGTGAACCGCACGCTGGCGCGACTGGGTCACGCGGCGGTGACCGCGCTGCCGGCCTTGCCGGAAGTAAGGGTGAAACCGTCGATCGCGTCGCTGTTCTCGCGCGATTATGCGCGGGTGACGGTGCTGCTGACGGTCGCCTATTTCGCGCAGATCCTGTTCTTCTACTACATCCAGAAATGGATCCCGAAGATCGTGGTCGATCTGGGGTTCGACGCGGCGCAGGCGGGGCGCGTGCTGGTATGGGCCAATGTCGGCAATTTGACCGGTGCGGTGCTGATCGGGCTGGCGAGCCAGCGCTTCAACCTGCGCCCGCTGGTCGGCGGGGCGATGCTGGTCGGCTTTGTCGCGATCGGCGCGTTCGGGCTGGCGGGCGCCGATCTGGTGCGGCTGTCGGTGACGGCGGCCATCGCCGCATTCTTCATCAACGCCGGCGTCGTCGGCCTCTATCCGATCCTCGCGCAGACCTATCCGGCGGCGCTGCGCGCGAGCGGGACCGGGTTCGTGATCGGCATGGGGCGCGGCGGATCGGCGCTGGGACCGGTGGTCGCGGGCGCGCTGTTCGCCAGCGGGAGCAGCCTGCTCGCGGTGTCGCTGACGATGGGTCTGGGCGGGCTGATCGCCGCGGCGATGGTGTTCCTGCTGCCCCGACCGGGCAAAGCCTAGTCACCGCACCGGCCCGCTCCCCCACCCGGTGCGGGCGACGCAAAATCGCCTAGAGACTGCTGAGCAGCAGGCTCGTCTCGCTGTTGAGCACGCCGTCGATCTGGCGCACCTCGCGCAGGATGCGGTCGAAATCGGCAAGGCTGGCGGCGGTGATTTCGGCCACCAGATCCCAGCCGCCATTGGTGGTGTGCAACGCCGCCAGTTCGGGAAAGCCGCGCAACCGCTTGATGATCGCGGTGGTTGATCGTCCCTCGATCTCAATCATCATCACCGCGCGCACCTGATCGTTCGACTGGCGCGCGCGGATCGTGAAGCCGAGCACCGCGCCGCTTTCCAGCAGCCGGTCGAGGCGCGCCTGCGCGGTGGTGCGCGATATCCTGAGCACTGCAGCGAGCCGGGTGATCGGCATGCGCGCATCTTCGCGCAGGGCGGCGATCAGCCGGCGGTCGAGATCGTCGAGTTCGTGCATCGAGGATCAGCATAGCCGAACGCCTGTGCAATTTGCTGGTCCAGCCTGGGTAAATTGCGCGAAATCTTGGGTCAGATTGCGCGGTCTGATCCTGTCGGCTGCACGGGGCATGCGCCTAGCCTTTCCGGCGACAAATCAGGAGGCGGCGATGGTGCAGTTCGTGGGCGTGAGCGAGATCCGGCGGATCGTGGCGCAGGTGGGGATCGATGCCGTGCTGACGCGGATGGTCGATTACCTTGAAGCGGATTTCCGCCGCTGGGACCGGTTCGAGCGGATCCCGCGCCTCGCCAGCCATAGCCCGGGCGGGGTGATCGAGCTGATGCCGACGCAGGACGATGCGCTCTACAGCTTCAAATATGTCAACGGGCACCCCTATAATTTCGAGCGCGGGCTGCAGACGGTGGTCGCGATCGGGCTGATGGCCGAGGTCGAGACCGGCTACCCCGTGTTCCTGTCGGAGATGACGATCCTGACCGCGCTGCGCACCGCGGCGATGTCGGCGCTGGCGGCGAAGCACCTCGCCCGGCCCGATGCGAAGACGATGGCGATCATCGGGCTTGGCGCGCAGTCCGAATTCCAGGCGGCGGCGTTCCGCGCGGTGCTTGGGATCGAGACGTTGCGCGTCCATGACGTCGATCCGGCGGCGACCGCCAAGTTCGTGCGCAACATGGCCGCGCAGGGGTTGCGCGTGACGGTGTGCGAAGAGCCGGGCAGCGCGGTGATGGGCGCGGACATCGTCACCACCGTGACCGCGGACAAGGTTCAGGCGACGATCCTCTCCGACAATATGGTCGGCGCGGGGATCCACCTCAATGCGGTCGGCGGCGACTGCCCGGGCAAGACCGAGCTGCAGAAGGACATCCTCGCGCGCGCCAGCGTCTTCGTCGAGCTGACCGAGCAGACGCGGATCGAGGGCGAGATCCAGCAGATGCCCGCCGACTTCCCTGTGACCGAGCTGTGGCAGGTCATCAGCGGGCAGGCGCCGGGCCGCACGCGGCGCGACGAGATCACCCTGTTCGATTCGGTCGGGTTCGCGGTCGAGGATTTCGCGGCGCTGCGGCTGCTGCGCGATCTGGCGACCGAGACCGGGCAGTATGAGACGCTCGACCTCATCACCAGCCCGGCCGATCCCCGCGACCTGTTCGGGCTGATCGCGTCGGTGGCGGCGGAAACGGCGCAGGCGGCCTGACGGGTAAGCGCACCGCACAAATGGGTGGCAGGCTGGACGAATCGTCCAGCGCGTTGTGCAGATCGATCAGCAATTTTGAGGTGAACCACGCATGCCGATGAGGCTTGCCCAGGCCGACGCGATCGCGCGGCTCGACGGACATGGACAGGCCGAGCTGGTCCGGCGCGGCGAGGTTCCGCCCGAGGCACCGGTCGAGGCCGCGATCGCGCGGATCGAGGCGGTGGACGGCGCGCTCAATTCGCTCGCAGTGCGCGCGTTCGATCACGCGCGGGCCGCGGCGGCAACGGTGGATCGCGACGCGGCGATGGCGGCGGTGCCTTATCTGCTCAAGGCGTCGCTCGAATATCCCGGCTTCCCGTGCGAGGCGGGATCGCGCGCGAAGAAGGGGGAGGTCGCCGGCCGTGCCTTTCCGCTGGTGCAGGCGCTCGACCGCGCGGGCATGGTGCCGGTGGGCATGTCGACCATGCCCGAATTCGGGTTGAACGCGAGCGGCGAGGCGCTGCTTTATGGCCCCACGGGCAATCCGTGGGATGTCGCGCGCAGCTCGGGCGGATCGAGCAGCGGCGCGGGCGCGGCGGTCGCGGCGGGGCTGGTGCCCTTCGCCACCGCGAGCGATGCGGGCGGATCGATCCGCATCCCGGCGTCCAACTGCGGCATTATCGGGTTCAAGCCGAGCCGCGGATGGAACGTCCGTGCACGGGCGTACAATCTGGTCGACGACATCCTGTGCTCGGACAGCCTGTACGGCCGGTCGATGCGCGACACCGTGTGGGCGGCGCGACAGCTGCGTCCGGCGGCGAAGGGCGCGGCGGTGCCGGCAGGGCGGAGGTTGCGGATCGCGCTCGACCTCAAAGGCATGGACGGCGCCGGGCCGGATGCGGAGGTCGAGGCGGTGGTGCGGCGCGCAGCGGCGCTGTGCGAGACGCTGGGGCACCGGGTCGAGGAAACGACCCAGTCGATCGACCGCGCGGGCCTGCGCACCGGGTTCACGACGCTGTGGGACTATCTCGGCGGCGAGACCGTCGATCATTATGGCGAACGTGCGAGCGAAGTGCTGGAGCCGTGGACATTGGGGCTGGCCGAGCGGCGGGGGCGGGTGACGCCCGAGCTGCTGGCTGAAGCGCTGGCGCAGATCGACCGCGCATCGGCGGCGCTGGCGGGGTTCCATGAGCGGTTCGACGTGGTGCTTTCGCCGGTCACGGCGAGCGTACCGCCGCTGCTCGGCCATCTCGCGCCGACGCGGCCGGCGGACGAATTGTTCGATGCGCTGTTCGGCTATGTGAACTACACGCCGCTGCACAATATGACGGGGACACCGAGCATCTCGCTGCCGTTGTTCCCGGGCGAGAGCGGCCTGCCGGTCGGCGCGATGTTCTCCGCCGCGCAGGGCGGGGACGAGCTGCTGCTCGGGCTGGGCGAGGAGCTTGAGGTGGCGAGCCCGTGGGCGGACCGCTGGCCGCCGGTGGCGTTCGGCGTCTAGGTCTCAGCCCACATCCGCCACAGGTCGCTGGTGTTGCGGGTGAGCGTGTCGAAGGCGGGGGTCTTGCCGCCTTCGGCGAACAGGGCGGCGCGCAGGTTTTCGAGTTCGAACAGAACGCGGCGCTTTTCATGCTCGCGGATCAGGCTCTGGAGCCAGCCGACCGCGACGTCGCGGCGACCGGCGGTGACGGTCGTCACCCAGTGCAGCGAATTGGCGGGGTAGAGGATCGTGGCGCCGGCGGGCAGCTTGAAACCGCGCGTGCCCGCCGGCTCGTCGATCTCCAACTCGCCGCCCTCGTAGCTTTCGGGGTCGGAGAGGAAGAGGGTGAAGGCGAGGTCGATCCGTGTCTGCGGCGCATCCCCCATCAGCGCATTGTCGACATGCGGGCCATAGCCCATGCCGGGACCGTAGCGGCTGAACAGGATCGGCCGCATCTGGCGCGGCATCGCCGCCATCGCGAAGATGCGGCTGGATGCGAGCGCGCTTGCGACCAGCGTCTGCATCGCGGCATAATCCGGGGAGTCCGCTGCGACCTGCGTGTTCGCCTTCACTCCCGCGGCCGCCCAGCCCGCCGTCTCGCGCCCGTCGATAAAGGATTGCCGGTCCATCTGCGCGGCCAGCTCGGCGAGCTGGCCGGGATCGAGAATATCCGGGATGCAGATGAACACGGCCGTTCCCTCCTCACATGTCCGGCGCGGCGCCCTTTTTGAGGGCATGGGCCTTGCCCGAGACGCCCCCGTCCGGTTTCACCATCGCGACGCTGTCCATCACGAAGAACATCGAATAGCAGCCGTCGATCCTGCCATCCTTGCCCCAGCGAATTTCAACGCAGAGCTTGTGGTCCTGCGCCTTCCAGCTGCCGGTGACCGGCTCCTTGACCTGAGCGCTGCACACGCCCTCGTACAGCAGCAGCCCGTCGCCGGGGATCTCGGTCTTGGGGCATTTCTTCACATCGACCGGATCGTAGCGGATGTTGTAGCCGCCGACCTTGCCGTCCGCGCCATATTGATGGGTGTAGTGATAGGCGATGACGAGCGAGTTTCCGGCTACCGCCTTGCCGATCTGTTCGGTGGTGAGCGCGGGGAACATGAGAGTCGGCCATACCTTGTGTACCCCGATCCCGTTCTCACCGCCTTCGCCCGCAAGCATCAGCGACAGCGCCTTGTCGAAGCCGGTGGGATAGACCGTGTCGGTCGGCGCGGGGATGACCGGCGCCGGACCGTCGCCTGCCATGGCCGGGGCGGCGAGCGTGGTGGCCGCGGCGGCGGCTCCGGCCGCAGACCAGAGCTTTATCGTGAATGTCTGCATATCGTCCCTCCTCATGGGGACGGCGTGACGGTGCTGCATGGCCTCCGCCATGCGCCTGATCCCCGGCGACAGGGCATCATAGCTGCGCCGCGCCGTCACTCCCGCGCGCGGGGTAACAGTCGGGCAAGGCGGGTAAGGCTTACCCGGCGCTTCCCGCCCTTACCCGCGGGCAGGGTTTGGCGGTGCCGGCCGGCGGGGTTAGCCTGATGCGGAACCAAACAGGCTGGGGAGTTGGCGATGAAGAGCGCGTGGATCAGGCTGGCGGGTGCGGCCGCGATGGTGGTGGCATTCCCGGCGGCAGCGCAGGAACCGGTGCCCGCGGCACCCGGCTACACGATGCCGCAAACCGCGACGTTTGACATGACCGCTGCGCATGGAGGGGTCTATCGCATCTTCGTGTCCTTCCCCAAGGGCGAGCCGCCCGAGGGCGGCTATCCGGTGCTCTATGTGCTCGACGGCAACGCCATGTTTGCGGCCTTCGCCGAGACACGGCGGATGGTGGAGTGGACCGATGCCGGCAAGGCGATCGTGGTCGGCGTTGGCTATCCCACTGACGACGCCTATCATGTGCGGCGGCTTGACGATTTTACCGGCGCGCCGACCACCTCGGGCGCCTATGCCAAATTCGCCAAGGAGAAGAGCGGGGGGTGGGACAAGTTCCTCGACTTCCTGACCGGCCAGCTGCGCGCTGAGATCGGCAAGCGCTACAAGACCAACCCCGACCGCGCTTCGCTGTTCGGCCATTCGCTCGGCGGGCTGTTCGCGCTGCATGCGCTCTACACGCGGCCAGGAGCGTTCCACACGATCATCGCCGCCAGCCCCTCGATCTTCTGGCATGAGGCGATCACGCTGAAGGAGGAGCGCGACTTCGTGGCGCGGCTTCAGGGCGGGAAGGTGCCGAAGGTCAGCCGCCTGCTGGTGGTGGCGGGGGACCGCGAGGAAGCGATCCTCGAGCGCTGGGATGCCGAGGACTTCGTCAAGCGGATGGAGCCGCTGTCGGCGTGGGGCCTGCGCACGCGGTCGGAAATCTTCGCGGGTGAGGGGCATATGACCGTGCCGGTACGCGCGGTGCCAGAGACGCTGCGGTTCGCCTTCGCGTGGCCGTGAGCACGGCGTTCGCGGCAGCGTGGATCCCGGCACAAGGCCGGGATGACGGAAATGGGCTATGTCGGCTACCTACCTCGTAGCGGACACGCCCCTTTGCGCGCTCACGATCCGGAGGACTGACGCACTTACTGCTTCAACGTCTCCAGATCGCCGTACACCGGCTTGCCCTGGAACACCGTCACCAGCACTTTCGCCTTCGAAATCTCGGTGACCGGCAGCTTGAAGATATCCTTGTCGAGCACGACGAGGTCGGCGTTCTTGCCCGTCTCGATCGATCCCGTGAACTTGTCCATGCCGTTCACGGTCGCGACGTTGAGCGTGTGGCTCTCGATCGCCTCGGCGAGGGTGACGCCCTCGGCGGCGATCAGCGGTTTGGCGTTGGGATCGCCGGCGACGCGGCGGGTGATCGCGACCTCGAGCCCTTCGAGCGGGTTGGCGGTGGCGACCGGCCAGTCGGCGCCGTAGGCGAGCTTGCCGCCCGCGCGGACGATGCTGCCCGCGGGATAGATCGACTCCATCCGCTTCTTGCCGATCTGCTGCTCGGTCAGCTCCATATAGGGGTACCAGGATGACCATGTCGGCTGAAACTGGGCGTAGGTGTCGAGCTTGCCGAAGCGCGGCTGATCGGCCGGATCGACGACATTGAGATGCGTGACCATATGATGGGTCGGGCGGGCACCATTGGTCTTGCGCGCCGCTTCCACCGCGTCGAGCGAGATGCGCACGCCGCCGTCGCCGATCGCGTGAAGAAAGGCATACATGCCTTTCGCATCGGTCGCGGTGACGGCTTGCTTCAGCATCTCCGGCGAGATTTGCGGCGCGCCGCGCTCGCTGCTGCCTTCGTACGGCGCGAGCATGTAGGCGGTCCGCTGCGGGATCACGCCGTCGACATAGAATTTGACCGTGTGGATGGGGATACCAAGCGCGTTGGCCCGCTCCGCCGCCTTCAGCAGGCCGGGCAGCTGATCCATCCCGCGCTCGTTCTTCCACTTGAGCGAGACCGAGACATAGGTGGTGAGCTTACCCGCATCCTTCACCGCCTTATACGCGTCGACCATGCGGCTGCCGCCCGCATCGTCAAACTCGACGCCCGCGTCGTTCCACGCGACGATGCCGAGGCTGTTGAACAGCTTCGCGGTGTAGAGGACCGAATTCTGGATGTCGGCGTCGGTAGGCGGCGGGATCAGCTTCGCGACCAGTCCCTGCGCCGACTCCTGAAGGCTGCCGACCGGCTCGCCGGTCGCGGGGTCGCGGTCGATCGTGCCGTTGACCGGGTCTGGCGTGTCCTTGGTGATTCCAGCGAGCTTGAGCGCTTTCGAGTTCACCCAGTTGGTGTGTCCGCCGACCGAATCGAAGATCAGCGGGCGGGTGGTGGAGATCGCGTCGAGGATCGCCTTGTTGGGCACGCCGTTGGGCGGGAACAGCGAATCCTCCCAGCCCACGCCATAGACGGCGCCGGTGCCCGGCGTGTCGGCGACGCATTTGGTGATGATGCGCGTGTAATCCGCGATCGACTTGCCGTCGTGGAGCGAGCAGCGGGTGTGGGAGAGCGCGCCGAACAGCGGATGGGCGTGCGCGTCGCCGAAAGCGGGAAGGACGAGCCGGCCGCGCAGATCGACGACGCGGGTATTCGCGCCCTTCGTCCTCGCCACCGCCGCGGCGGAACCGACAGCGACGATCCTGCCATCCCTTATCGCCACCGACTGCGCCCAGGGCTGCTTCTTGTCGACGGTATAGATGCGGGCGTTGGTGAGGATGGTGTCCGCGGTCTCGCGTGCCTGCGCGGTACCGGCGGTTCCCGCCAGCAACAGCGCGAACGCGGTAAGACAGGCAGGGCGGGACAAGTTCAGCATGGTCTCTCCGGTACGCTGGAAACAAAACGGGCCGGCGCCGCAGGTGCGGGCCGGCCCTTGGGGCATCATCAGAATTTACGGCGGAGCGAGGCCATGATCGTGCGGTCCTTGCCCATGTAACAATACCCTTCGTTGACCGGCGGGCCGCCATAGCTGCAGTTGGTGTAGACCTTCTTGTCGAAGATGTTGGCGCCGTTCACCGACAGCGTCCAATCCTTGTAACCAAGCTCGATCATCGCATCGACCAGCGTCACCGGATCGATGCGGTAGAGCTGATCGAAGCTCACCTTGTCGCTCTGGTAACGCACGCCCGCGCCGACCTTGGCGCTTAGATCGTTGCCGAGATCGAAGCCCTTCGACGCCCAGGCCGAGGCCTGATGCTCGGGCAGATTCTCGCGCCGGTCGCCGCGCTGACGGCCGTCGACGACGAGATATTCGGCGCGGGTGTAGCTGTACGACGCGGTGAGGTTGAAGTCGCCGGGCAGGCGGATATTGGCTTCCGCCTCGATCCCGCGCGAACGGGTCGAGCCGCCCTGGATGAAGTTCTGCAGCTCGTTCGGGTCGGCGATCAGGACATTCTGTTCCTTGATGTCGTACGCGGCGATGGTGAACAACATGCTCCGCGTCGGCTGGAACTTGATGCCGGCCTCATACTGGCGGCCGGTCCGCGGCACATAGGGAACGCCGAAGAAGTTCGAGCCGAACACCGGCAGGAAGGATTCGGAATAGTTGAAATAGGGCGACACGCCCTTGACCACGTCGGCGATGATGCCGCCGCGGAAGCTCCACGCCTTGTTGTCCTCGTTCTGGAAGCCGTTGACGTTGGAGCGGACTTTGTCGTGACGGGCGCCGAAGACGAGGGAAATGCGGTCCCAGGCGCGAATCTGATTCTGGAGATAGAAGCCGATCTGGGAGTTCTTGGTGTCGGTCTTCCAGCCGACGCCGGTGACGAAGGGCACGCCATAGACCGGGTTGTAGAGGTTGAGCCCCGGCGCTTGGCCGAAGCCCTCCTCCTTGTCCTCGCGGAACGAGGTGTAGTCGAAGCCGGCGAGGATCTGGTGCGTCAGCGGTCCGGTGTCGAAGCTGAGCACCAGATTATTGTCGCTGTTGAAGCCGTTATACTGGGCGCGGTTGAGGTACCACGCGCGGTTGGCGATGGTGCGTGCCGCATCGGCATAGGCGCCGCCGAACCCGGTGTAACCGAACACCTCCTGATAATCGACGTCCTGCTCGAAGAAGCGGTTGCGGCTGTTGAAGCTGAACCGGTCGCTGAAATTGTGCGTCAGCAGGATCGTCGCCGAATAATAGTCGGCGAAGGTATGGTTGAAGCCTGGCTCGCCCAGATAGAAGTCGTGCGAAATCCGCTCCGGGCCGGTGGCGTCGATCGTCTTGCTGGTCGGCAGATAGGTCTGACTGCCGAGGCGGTCGCGCATATAGAGGCCGATGAAGGTGACTTCGGTGTCCGGACCCGGCTTGAAGGTGACGGCGGGCATCACGACGATACGGTCGTTCTGCTGCGATTCCTGCTGGAGGTGGCCGTCGCGCACGAGCCCGACGAAGCGCGCCGACAGGCCGGGCGCGAGCGGCCCGGTGATGTCGAACTGAAGCTGCTTCAGATCATCGGTGCCGTACATCAGCCCGATTTCGCCGCCGAAGGTCGTTTTCGGACGCTTGCTCACCGAATTAAGGATGCCGCCCGCGCCGCCGCCGCCGTACAGGGTCGAGGAAGGGCCGCGCAGCAGTTCGGCGCGCTCGACCGTGAAGATCTCGACTCGCCCGCCATAGATGAAGCTCGGCATGCGGTTGAGGCCGTCGAGATACTGTTCGGCGCCGCTGCCGCGAACCGCGAAGAAATCGCCACGCGTGTCGACGCCGTTGAGCTCACCGGCGGCGCCGGCGCTGTAGCGGATCACGTCCTGAAGGTTGACCGCCGCGCGATCGTTGAATTCCTCCGCGGTGATCACGCTGATCGACTGCGGGATTTCGGTCAGCGCGGTGTCGGTCTTCGTGCCGCCGATCGCGCGGGTGCCGATGACGGTGACGTCGTCGCTTTCGGCCGCGGGCTCCGCTTCCTGCGCCGCCGCGGGCAGCGCCGCGAGACAGCAGGCCGCAAGCAGCGCGCCGCGCAAACTGCGCCTCGAGCCGTTTAGTCCGATCCGTTTGGTCATGATCAAAGCCCTTCCCCGAAATTTATATGTCCGGCCGGATCGCTCGCCGCATCTTAGTTGCGCGGTTCGATCCTCCCACAGCATTGAAACCCGGATCGGCCGGCAAGCCACGCGTTTATCAGGGTAAGAGAAGCGCAAGACGGGTAAGCGCGGGTAAGGGGTGGGGAAGCTCTGTTTCAGGCGGCCGGGTGGGCCGCGCCGTCGGAGATCAACCCGCGTTCGCGCAGCACGCGCACCGCGTCGCGGCGCTTGTGCACGCCAATCTTCCGGAACACCGATTTGAGGCGGTATTTGACCGTGTCGGGCGACATGCCGATCAGCCGCGCGATTTCCTTGTTCGAATAACCGAAGCCGAGATGCTCGAGGATCTCCGCCTCGGCATCGCTGAGCAGACCCGGGGCGGGGCCGGTGACGGGGCGTGCGGCCAGCGATCGCGCGATACCCTTAAGGAACTGCGCGCGGAAGCGGTCGAGTTGCGCGGTGCCGCCCAGCGTCTCGCTCAGCAACGGCTCGGCGAAGCGGCGCTGATCGATGAAAGGGCGGGCGATGTTCTGGAACATCGCGGTGCCGACGGCGTCGTCGAAACAGGCGCGCGCCCTGCCCTCGTCCCCGGCCGCGCGATGGGCGAAGGCTAGCAGGATGTTGGCATCGACCAGCAGCCGACCCGCGCCATGCTGAGCCGCCCAGCGCTTGAGCTTCTGAAGATCGGAGAGCGCTGCGCCGTGCTCGCCGTCGATCAGCGCGAGGCGGGCACGGCACAGGCGTGCGGCGGTGACCACCGGCCGGTGAACGGTCGGATCATCCTCGCTGCGGTCGGCGAGCGCGTCGAGGTCGAGCGCGGCCGCGGCTTCATGCGCCTCGGCGAGGTCGTCGCCATATTGGATCAGCAGGTCGAGTTCGCACAAAGCCGCGCGCAGATCGAGCTGACGCAGGCGGCGGCGGCCGGCGAGGCGGCGCGCGCGCGCGATCATTTCGCGGGCGGCTTCGAGCGTCCCTTCATGCGCTTCGGCACGGGCGGCGGTGCAATAGGCGGCGGCGTAGACGTCGGTCCAGCCGTCGGACAGCTCCATATGCGGCACCGCCCAGTCGAGCAGGGCGAGCGCGGCGGCGGGCTGATCTTGTTCGTAGAGCAGCTCCGCGTCGAACGCGGCGCAATTGGCCGCGAGATCCGAGCGCGGGCCGAAGCTCGCCTCGATCTGTTCGCGCGTCGCGGCGAGGATGCTCGTAGCATCCTTCATCCGCGCCTGCGCCTGACGGATGCGCGCTTCGAGGAAACGGGTGAAGACGTCGCTGTAGAGCGACCCCATCGCCAGATAATGCTCGCGCGCGGCGATGGTCGGTTCGAGCGCGCGTTCGAGCCAGCCGCCTTCGAAATATTTGGCGCCCAGCGTCTCGCTGATGTTGGCGAGGACGAGGTGATCGTTGGCGGGCAGCGTGCGCAACAGCGATTCGCGTTCGAGCAGGTCGTCGAGCGTGACCGGCTCATTCTCGTAATCCGCCAGCACGTCGCCGACGACGCGGATCTCGGTCCATTGATCGGCGGAGAGGCCCGCAGCTTCCGCCTCGGTGGCAAAGCGGTCATAGTCGGCGCGCGCCGTTGCCATCTCGCCGCGCTTGATTTCCAGATAGACGCGCGCGAGTGCGAGTCGTGGCCGCGCGGTGACCAGCGCGGAGGGCAGCTTGCCAAGGCCCCGCTCGACCATCGCCTGATGTCCGAGCGGGATCAGTCGCCAGCCGCCGGCATCCTCGAGGATCGTCGCGAGCATCGCATCGTCGTCGGATTGAATCGCGTGGCTCACCGCCTCGGCGGTCTCGCCGCGCTCGGCGAACCATTGCGCGGCGCGGCGGTGGAGTGCGCGAAACTGCGCCGCGTCGCGCCGGGCGAGCCGGTCGCGCAGATGCTCTGCGACGAGCTGATGATAGCGATAGGCCTTCCGCTCGGCGCTGAGCGGGGTCAGGAACACGCCCTGCTCCTCGAGCCGTTCGAGGATCATCCAGCCGTCCTGCCGGTCGCACAACAGGTTGACGAGGTCGCCGGTGAGGCGGTCGAGCAGCGCGGTGCGCAGGACGATCTCCTGCGTCTCCGCGGGCATCGTCATCAGTACCTGTTCGGAGAGATAGCGGGCGAGATCGGGGCTGGGGCCGTCGAACTCCGCGACCAGTCGGCGGTGGTCGGCGCCGCGCTTGAGGGACAGCGAGGCGAGCTGGAGCGCGATCGCCCAGCCTTCGGTTCGCTCGACGATGCCGCGCACATCCTCGCCGCTCAGCCCTTCGCCGTGAAAGCGCGCGAGCAATGCCTCGGCCTCGTGCGTTTCGAATTTGAGGTCGTCGGCAGTCAGCTCGACCAACTGCTCCTCGGCGGCCAGGATCGACTGACCGAGCCAAGGATAGTCGCGCGAGGCGATGATGAAGTGGCAATGTTCGGGCGCGAGCTGGATCAGCGAGCGGACGAAGGCGTCGACCTCGGGGCTTTCGGCGCGGTGGAAATCGTCGAGGATCAGCACCACCCGGCGCGTTTCCTGCGCCAGCCGGTTGACGATCGCCGAGACGGCGGCGCGCGGGGGCAGGGCGGCGGCGAGATGCTCGCCCTCCTCGCCCTCATGCGGGCCTGCGCCTTCGAGCGCCCGGACGATATAGCGGGTGAGGCGGCGCAGGTCCGAATCGTCACGCTCGAGCGTCAGCCATGCGACGCGCGTCGCGGCGGTATCGAGCCGGTCCTTCCATTGGGAGAGCAGGCTGGTCTTGCCGTAACCGGCCGGGGCTTGAATCAGCGTCAGCCGCCGCTCAAGCGCCGCGTCGAGGCGGGCGAGCAGCAGGTCGCGCCGGATCTGATTACCCATCCACATGGGCGGCGCGAGCTTGGTATGGATCAGCGCATCCATCGGGCGTTTCCCGTTGCGGCCTCCGTCCTTTGCCCGTCGCGGGAAGCGGCGTGCCCACAGAGGGTATGTTACACGAACATGTCGCTCAAGCGGCGGTTTGATGATTACCCGGAAACCGCCCCCCCTTACCCGTTCCGCGAGGCCCGGCACCCGTTTTACGCGTTGCGGACAAGGGCTTGGCTCCGCACCCTTTAGGCCTAGAGTTTTGAACAGGCCGGGAGTGTTTCGTGCGGATTGGTGTCGATGTGGGCGGGACGAACACCGATGCCGTGCTGATGGACGGGAGCGCGATTCTCGCTTCGACCAAACAGCCGACCACCGCCGATGTCAGCTCGGGCGTCGCCGCGGCGATCGCCGCGGTGCTGGCGCAGGGCAGGATCGCGGCGAAAGCGGTGCGGTCGGTGATGGTTGGCACCACCCATTTCACCAACGCGCTGGTCGAGCGCAAGCAGCTCGAGCCGGTGGGCGTGCTGCGGCTCGCCAGCCCTTCGGGCGAGGCGTTGCCGCCGCTGACCGGCTGGCCGGCGGAGTTGGCGGATTGCGTGGGCGGCCATGTCTTCCTGCTGCCCGGCGGGTATGAGGTCGACGGGCGCGAGATCGCGCCGTTCGACGCGGCAAGGGTGCGCGCGGCGGCGGAGGCGCTGAAGGAACGCGGGATCAGGGCGGTGGCGATCACCAGCGCCTTCGCCCCCGTCAACGCGACGATGGAGGAGCGGGCCGCGGAGATCGTCCGCGAGGTCCATCCCGAAGCGGCGGTGACGCGGTCGAACGCGATCGGGCGGATCGGCTTCATCGAGCGCGAGAACGCGGCGATCCTCAACGCGGCGCTGTCGACGCTGGCCGCGTCGGTCGTTGCCTCGTTCGAGCGGGCGCTCAAAGATTTGGGCATCGCGGCGCCGCTCTACATCTCGCAGAATGACGGGACGCTGATCTCGGCCGGACAGGCGGCGGCGCATCCTGTGCTGACGATCGGGTCGGGGCCGACCAACTCGATGCGCGGCGCGGCGTTCCTGACCGGGGTGCAGGACGGGATCGTGATGGATGTCGGCGGGACGACCACCGATATCGGCGTGCTCGCCAACGGCTTCCCGCGCGAGTCTTCCGTCGCGGTTGATATCGGCGGGGTGCGCACCAACTTCCGCATGCCCGACATTCTGGCGATTGGCCTCGGCGGCGGGACGCGGGTTCATCTCGATCCCGCGCTCTACGCGGCGCGGGTCGTTTCGAGCGAGGCGCTGCGCGTCGGGCCGGATTCGGTCGGCTACCGCATCGCCGAGGACGCGATGCTGTTCGGCGGCGATACGCTGACCGCGAGCGATGTCGCGGTCGCGGCGGGGAAGGCGGCGTTCGGCGACGTCGGCAAGCTGCCGGAACTCAGTGCCGCCACGCTCGCGGCGGTGTGGGACCGCTTCCAGGCGATGCTCGAGGATGGCGTCGACCGGATGAAGACGGTGCGCGGCGATGTCACCATCCTGGCGGTGGGGGGCGGCAATTTCCTGATCGCCGATACGCTGAAGGGCGCGGCGAAGGTGATCCGTCCGCCGCATGCCGCCGTCGCCAATGCAGTCGGCGCGGCGATCGCGCAGGTTGGGGCGCAGGTCGAGCAGATCGTCGCCTATGACCAGACACCGCGTGCCGTCGCGATCGAGCAGATGCGCGCCGACGTCACCGCGCGGGTCGCGGCGGCGGGCGGCGACCCCGGGACCATTCAAATCGTGGAAGTCGATGAAGTGTATCTGAGTTACCTACCCGGCCGTGCGGCGCAGCTGCGCGTGCGCGCCGTCGGCGACCTTGCCGCCGAGCCGCGCGGCGAAACCAAGCGAACCAAGCTGGCCCAGCATGCGCATTGATCGCACGGCGCTCGCCGATCTTGCCCGTGGCGCGGCCTTTCTGGGGTCGGGCGGCGGGGGCGACCCCTATTACAGCTTGCTGCTCGGCGAGGCGGAGTTGGCGCGCGGCGAGAAGTTCGAGCTGGTTTCGCTCGACAGCCTCAGCGACGACGCGCTGGTCGTGCCGTGCGGCTGGATCGGCGCGCCCACGGTCTCAGTCGAGAAATTGCCGAGCGGGCGTGAGGCGCTGGCCGGGCTGCGGCGGCTCGAAAAGGAGCTGGGGCGCAAGATCGATGCGGTGCTGCCGATCGAGATCGGCGGGGGCAACGGGCTTGCCCCGCTGATGAGCGCGGCGCGACTGGGCGTGCCGGTGGTGGACGCCGACGGGATGGGCCGGGCGTTTCCGGAATCGCAGATGGCGATCTTCAATATCCACGGCCTGTCGGCGTGCCCGTCGGTGCTGACCGCCGCGTGCGGGTCGCTCAATGTGATCGAGACCGACGACAACCTCGTCCACGAACGCGTGGCGCGCGCGCTGTCGGTGGCGCTGGGCGGGATCGCGCATATGGTCGAATATCCGCTGACCGGCGCGCAGGCCAGGGCGCATGCGATCGGCGGGAGCGTGTCGGCGGCGATCGCGGCGGGTGCGGCGATCCGGATCGCGCGCGAGAAGGGCGACGACCCGTTCGAGGCGCTCTACGCGGCGCTGCGCGACAGCGGGCTGTATCCCTTCGCGGGCGGGCTGTTCGACGGCAAGATCGTCGATCTCGAGCGTGAGACGCGCGGCGGCTTCTCGGTCGGGCGCGTGGCGATCGAGGGGTTCGGCGGAGCCGGACGGATGGAGCTCGAATTTCAGAACGAGAACCTCATCGCGCGGCGCGACGGCGAGGTGCTGGCGCTGGTGCCCGACCTGATCACCGTGATGGATCTCGAGACTGCAGACTCGATCACCACCGAGCGGCTCAAATACGGCCAGCGCGTAAAGGTGGTCGGCGCGGCGGCGCCCGCCATGCTACGCGAGGCGCGGGCGCTGGCGTTTGTCGGACCCGCGGCATTCGGGTTCGGCGAAGCCTATCAACCGATCGAAACATTGAACGGGTGGGACAAGGGATGAGTTCAGGCGCACCGGGCGGAGAATATGCGAACGCGCCGCTTCCGGAGCATCTGACCGTCGCGGGGTGGCGTGTCGCGCTGATCGTCGCGAGCTTCAACATCGCGCTGCCGGGATTCCTGAACGGCGCGCAGACCGGCCTGGCGCTCGGCTTCTGGCCCGCGGCGCTCGCCGCCTTCCTTGCCGGACTCATCTTGTGCGCCACGGCCTGCTTCACCGCATGGACCAGCGTACGCACGCGGCTCACCACCTATCTCCTCATCCAGCGCTCATTCGGGCGTTGGGGCGCGGCGCTGGTCAACATCGTCGTCGCGATCGTCCACTACTGCTGGTTCGGGGTGAACGTGTCCTTCTTCGCCGGGGCGATCGTTGCGCTGGTGGGGCAGGGCTATGCGATCCCGGGCGACTTCACGGCCTTCGTGATCGCGGGCAGCGTGCTGATGATCGTCTCGACCATCTACGGCTTCCGTGCGCTCGACCGGCTGGCGCTGGTCGCGGTGCCGCTGCTCGGCGTGATCCTCGCCACCGTAGCGATCCTTGCCGTGCGGCGTTACGGGCTGGTGGTCGAGCCGGCCGCCAGGCCTCCGGTGCCGATGAACTTCGGCATCGCGTTGTCGGCGATCGTCGGCGGCAACATGCTGACCGTGGCGGCGATGCCCGATCTGTCGCGCTATATCCACAGCGCGCGCGGCGCGGTCTCCTCGATGATCCTCTCCTTCCCGGTGGCGACCCCGCTGCTGGTGATCGCGGCGGCATTGCCCGCGCTGGCGACGGGTGAGACCGACATCATGAAGCTGGTGACGATGCTGGGCTTCGGTCTGCCGGTGCTGCTGATCCTGATCCTGTCGATCTGGACGATCAACGCGGCCAATCTCTATTCGGCCAGCCTGTCGATGAGCGCGACTTTCCCGAAGGTGCGCGAGCGGGTGTTCATCTGCATTGGCGGGGCGGTGGGCGGGGCGTTCGCGGTGCTTGGGATCATCGATTCCTTCGTCCCGTTCCTGCTGTTCCTCGGCATCCTGATCCCTCCGATCGCCGCCATCTACGTCATCGACGCCTTCATCACCTTTCGCGGATGCGATGCGGGCGAGAGTATCGCGACGCTGCCGCCGGTGCGCTGGCCCGCGGTGCTCACCTGGATCGGTTCGCTCGCGGTTGCGCTGGGAATGGAGCGGCTCGGGCTGACGCTGACCACGGTGCCCATGATCGACGCGACGATCATCGCGACGCTCAGCTATCTCGTGGTGATCCGGCTGCGCGTGACGCCGCCCGTCAATGCCGGAGCCGTGCAGACTAGCGATTGAAAGGGTAACTCGCTATTCAATGCGGGTCATTCGCAATAAAAATACGCTAATGCTAGTGACTCGCAACAAGCCAGACGCTATCGCGCCCCCGAATCATCGAAGGGGTTGTGAAACATGCGTAAGTTCGGAGTGCTGCTGGTGAGCGTGGCGGCGGCCGGTTTGTGGGTTCCCGCAGCCGCCCGCGCGAATGACGCCGTGGGCAACGCCGAAGGCGAGTCCGCCGCCAGCAATGACGACGACGTCGTGATCCTCGGCAAGAGTGCCGGGCAGGAAGTCGGCAAGACCGTCACCCCGCTCAAGGACGTTCCGAACACCATCACCGTGGTCGACCGCCTCCAGATCGAGGCGCAGAACCTGTTCACGCTGGAAGACGCGATCACCGCGACCCCGGGTATCACCGTCACCGGCGTGGGCAGCGAGGATCCCTCGTTCATGTCGCGCGGCTTCACCATCAACAACTATCTGGTCGATGGCGTCGCGACGATGGCGTTCGCCTTCCCGTCGGTGGTGCCCGACCTGTTCTTCTACGACCGGATGGAGGTGCTGCGCGGCCCGGCGGGGCTGTTCAGCGGATCGGGTAACCCCGCGGGCAGCATCAATCTGGTGCGCAAGCGGCCGCTGGACACGTTCAAGGCGCAGGCGTCGATCGGCTATGGCAGTTATCAGAACATCCGCGGCGAATTCGACATCTCGGCGCCGGTCGCCGTCGGCGTTGCGTTGCGCGCCGGGGCGATGGTGCAGGATCAGGACCAGTTCTTCGACGTGGGCCACCGCAACCGCGTCGCCGGTTTCGTGACGGCCGAGGTCGAGATCGGTGCCAAGACCACGCTGACCTTCGGCGGCAGCTATGACCGGTTCAAGCCCGCGATCCAGTCGGGTCTGCCCGGTTATCTGGGCGGTGCAGACGGCAGCGAGGGACGCTTGCTCGACGTCGATCGCTCGACCTATCTCGGCGCGGACTGGAATCGTTTCCGGTCGGAGACGTGGACGGCATGGGCCGAACTGTCGCACAAGATTAGCGATCGCTGGACGCTGCGCGCGAGCGGTCTCTACACCGATGTCGATCGCGTCGACGTGTACAGCTATATCGGAAATCAGGCGATCACGACCGCAGCCAATCCGCCGCTGACCGGCGCGCCCAACAACGGCGTGACCAACCACATCGCCTATCGCGGTGACAGCTTCGCGACGACCAAGGCGTTCGACTTCAATGGGATCGGCACGTTCCCGCTGTTCGGGCGCGACCAGACGCTGATCGTCGGCGCCGATTATCAGGCGGTGGATTACGACAGTTATTACACCCGCCTGTCCAACTATGCCCGGATCGACGTGTTCAACCCGGTTTCGCCGATCGAGCCGCCGCTCAACCCCTATGGCGCGCTGCCCTATTATCCGGTGCAGGGTTCGGGCGCGACCTGTCCGAGCAATACGACGCCGGTCACCCCCGCACCCGCCAACTGTGTCATCCAGAGCTGGGGGGCGACCAACACCAAGACCGAGCAGTACGGCATCTATGGCCAGATGCGGCTGTCCCCTCTCGAGGGGCTGACGCTGGTCGGCGGTGGCCGTTTCACTTGGTGGGACACCAACAATCGCGTGCTGCTGCCGACGGTGGGCAACGTCACCGGGTCGACGGTGGACGGCCGCTTCACGCCCTATGCCGGCATCGTCTGGGACGCGACCGACAATCTCAATTTCTACGTCAGCTATGCCGACAGCTTCACCCCACAGACCGCGCCGTCGGGCCGCCGCCGTCCGGACGGGCAGCCGGTAGATCCGATGACTGGCAAGCAGTTCGAGGCCGGCACCAAGCTGTCGCTCGCCGGCGATCGCCTACTGCTCTCGCTCGCGGGGTATCAGATCGAGCAGACCGGGCGTTTGTTCAACGATCCCGACGATCCCACCGTCGTGCTCCAGATCGGCAAGGTCCGCGCGCGCGGCGTCGAGGCCGAGGTGGCGGGTGAGGTGTTGCCCGGCTGGCGGGTCAATGGGGGCTACAGCTACACCAAGACCAAGTATCTCGAGGACCAGAATGCCTCGTTCGAGGGGCTGCCGCTGGTGCCGATCATCCCCGAGCACATGGTCAAGCTGTTCACCAACTACACCGCGCCCGACGGTGTTCTGCGGGGCGCGAGCATCGGCGGCGGCGTCACCTGGTTCAGCGAAACCTGGGGCGGCAACCCGGCGGTACGCAACGCGGCCGGGACCGTGACCACCCTCTCGACCATCGTGCGTCAGGGCAGCTATGCAGTCGTCGACCTGCGCGCGGGATATAAGGTCAACGACCAGATTTCGTTGTCGGTCAACGTCAACAACCTGCTGGACCGCAACTATTATGCGCGCATCTCGTCCACTGGCCGCGGCAACTATTATGGCAGCCCGCGTACCGTGTTCGCGACGCTTCGCGTGAGTTACCCGTGAGCGGGCGCGGCAATGCGGCGGCGGTCTCGCCGTGGCGGAAGCGGGGTGACATCGCCCTGCGCATCCTCGCCGCGTTGCCGCTCGGTTATGCGGTCGCGACCTTCTGGGCGATGGCGCTGTCGCGCATCCTGCCGATGAACCCGGCCGAGGCGACGACGACGGGCATGCTCGTCGCTTTCGTCATCTGCGCGGTGTCGGCGATATGGGCGTTCGCGGCGAAGAGCGGGTGGCGCGCCATTTGGGTGCTGGCGGCTGCGGGCGGCGTCGCCGCGGCGATCACCTGGATATCGATGCGCATGGGGGGCATGGCGTGAGCGAGCTTGGCGACAAGGGATTCCGCCAGTCACAGGCGTTCCTGCACACCTGGTCGGGGCTGTTGCTCGGCTGGGTATTGTTCGCGGTGTTCGCCGCGGGGACGATCGCCTTTTATCGCGAGGGGCTGAACCGCTGGATGCGGCCCGAGCTGGCGAAGGTCGAGCAGCCCGAAAAGGTGCTCGCCGGGGCGCAGCGCTTCCTGCAAGAAAAGGCGCCCGACGCGAAGAGCTGGTCGATCTACCTGCCGAGCGGGAGCACGCCGGGCGCTCAGGTCTCGTGGCGGCCGCAGCCCGTGGAGGGCGAGGCGCCGCGGCGCGGGCGCAACCGCAATCAGGTGATGATCGACGCGAACGGCGAACCCGCCAAGGTGCGCGAGACGCGCGGCGGCGAGTTCTTCTACCGCTTCCATTTCGACCTCTACTACATGCCGGTGATCTGGGCGCGCTGGCTGGTCGGCGTCGCGGCGCTACTGATGCTTGTCGCGATCCTGTCGGGCATCGTCACGCACAAGAAGATCTTCCGCGACTTCTTCACGCTGCGCCGGGGCAAGGGCCAGCGCTCGTGGCTCGACGGACATAATGCCACCGCGGTGCTGGCGCTGCCCTTCCACCTGATGATCACCTATACCGGGCTAGTCACGCTGGCGGTGATGCTGCTCCCTTGGGCGACGAGCGCGGCGTTCAAGGACGAGGCGGGCTATTTCGAGGCGCTCTATCCCGAGCCGGCCGAGGTCGAGCGGACCGGGCGCGCCGCGTCGCTGGTCGATCTGACCACGCTGGTCCGCGATGCCGAGCAACGGCTGGGCGGCAAGGCCGGTTATCTCGAGGTGAGCGAGCCGGGCGATGCCGCGGCGCGGGTCGGCGTGATCCGCTCGGGCGCGTCGATGCTGTCCTCGCGCACCCCACGCATCAGCTATGACGGCACCACCGGCAAGCCGGTCTGGGCCTCGCCCGAAGCCGGACCGGCGGTGGTGACCGCGGGCAGCATGATCGGGCTCCATGCGGGCCGCTATTCGAGCGACTGGCTGCGCTTCCTCTATTTCCTGTGTGGCGTTGCCGGGTCGGTGATGGTGGCGAGCGGGATGGTGTTGTGGACCGTGAAGCGGCGCGAGAAGCTGCACGACCCGGCACGCCCGCATTTCGGCTTCAAACTGGTCGAGCGGCTCAATGTCGCCGCGATCGGCGGCTTCCCGCTGGGCGTCGCGGTGATGCTGTGGGCGAACCGGTTGTTGCCGGTCGAGATGGCCGGGCGCGCGGCGTGGGAAGTGCACTGCCTGTTCCTCGCCTGGGGCGCGGCGCTGATGCTGGGGATCGTGCGCAAGCCGCAGCCCAATTGGGTCGCGCTGCTCGGGCTGACCGGCGTGCTGCTCGCGGCGCTGCCCGTCTACAATCTGTTCGCGACCGAGCGCGGGCTGTTCGCCAGCCTGTGGAGCGGTGACGGCGTGCTCGCCGGGATCGACATCGCGCTGCTGGTGTTCGGCGCCGCCTTCCTCGCGCTCGCGCGCCGGGTGGCGCGGCACAAGCCGGCGGCGCCGCGCGTGCGCCGCAGGGCCGCGCCGGTCCAGCCTGTCGCGGCACAGATGGAGCCCGCCGAATGACCGCGCTCGCCTTCCTTCTCGCCCTGCTCGCCTTCGCGCTGTTCGGGCTTTCGACCGACGAACATCACCGCAAGCGGCTGGGCGCCCGGCCTGACGCGGTGACCGTGCTGCGGTTGCGCGGCGCCGCCTGGGCCGCCGTCGCCGCCGCCTTCCCCTTCGCGATCGCCGCGCAGGGATGGGTATTCGGGCCGATACTTTGGGTAGCCCTGTTGATGCTGGGTGCAGGACTGGTGTTCCTTGCGCTCAACCTGATTCCCGCGCCCGCGGGGCGCAAATGAACTCGGGAGGAGAGACGATGAAGAAGCTGCTGATCGCCGCGCTGGCGTTGGGGACCGCGACTGTCGCGCAGGCGCATGAGGTGTGGATCGAGCGTGGTGCCAACGGCGCGGCGCAGATCTGGCTGGGCGAGCCCGAACTGCCGATCCCGGCGGGCGGCGACCCCGCCTTCCCGTCGCTCAAGGCGCCCAAGCTGATCGGCGCCACCGCCGCTCAGACGCGCGGGGCAGGCTATATCGAGGTCGCGCTGCCGCCGGGCGATGTGCGCGCGTGGGACGACGACGTGTTCAAGCCGTGGGACGAGGACGGCAAGAAGGCGGGCGTGGTCTATTACGCGCGCGCCGGCCGCAGCGAGGCGAAGGCGGTGATGCCGCTCGAGCTGGCGCCGCTGGCCGCGAACGGCAATCGCTTCGCGCTGACCCGCGACGGTAAGCCGGTGGCGGAGACCGAGGTGACCTTGGTGTCGCCCGGCCGCTGGATGCTGGCGCTCAAGACCGATGCGAGCGGTCAGGTCGCGCTGCCCGCGCTGCCCGAAAAGGGCCGCTACATCCTCAAGGCTTCGGTCAAGGAAGAGGGCGATTTCACCCTGCCCGCGGGCAAGGTCGCGATCCTGCATCGCACCACGACGACCAGCTTCGTGAACTGATCCGGCTACTCCGCCGTCAGCGCAATGCGGTGACGGCGGGG
>DATIGZ010000337.1:0-5655 GCA_035481255.1 Sphingomonas sp.
CACGCGCCGCGGATCGTATTTCGCGTCCGCCATCCATGCCGCGAGGTAGATGCCCGCCGCCATGAACAGGATCGCGACCAGCTGAACGCCCAGAAAATCCTGCATCGCATAGCCGAGCGACTTGGTTCCCCAGCCGAGCAGGAAGGCGGTCGCGATGTAATAGGTCGCGAAGCATGCCACCGCGCCGATCGTCCCGCCCAGCAGCGCGCCGCCATGCCGGGTGACGACCTCGCCCAGCGGCACCTTGGGCGGCGGCGCCTCGGCCAGGCTCGCCTTGAACTCGGGCGTCTCGCCCAGCTTGAGGCGCACCCACAGCCCGACCGCGACCAGCGCGGCGGACAGGATGAACGGGATGCGCCATCCCCATTCGGCGAACTGCGCGGGCGTCATCATCACCCCCAGCAGCAGGAACAGCCCGTTGGCGGCGATGAAGCCCGCCGGCGCGCCCATCTGCGGCGCGCTGCCGAACCGTGCGCGCCAGCCCGGCGGCGCGTTCTCAACCGCCAGCAACGCGGCGCCGCCCCATTCGCCGCCCAGACCGAATCCCTGTCCGAACCGCAGCACGCAGAGAGCAAAGGGAGCGATCCAGCCCGCCATCTCATAGGTCGGCAGGAACGCCACCAGCGTCGTCGAAAGCCCCATCGTCAGCAGCGACGCGACCAGCGTCGCCTTGCGCCCGATGCGGTCGCCATAATGGCCGAACACCGCGGCGCCCACCGGCCGCGCGAAGAAGGCGATTGAGAGCGTCAGATACGCCCAGAGCTGCGTTTCCGCCTCGCTCCCGATGAAGAACAGCTTCCCGAATACCAGTGCCGCCGCGGTCGCGTAGATATAGAAATCGTAGAACTCGATTCCCGTGCCCACGAAGCTCGCCCATAGCGCGCGGCGTTGCCGTGCCCGGTCAGCGTCCATCCATCACTCCCCCTGCGTCGTCACTTCTTGTCTTCGAAACAGGTCGTGCGTGTCACCTGCACCACCTTGCCCTTGTCGTCCTTCACCTCGTTGCGTCCGGCGACGCAGGGTTTCTGCTCGGGCTGCTGCTCGAACCCGCCCGTGCGCCAGCCGACATACAGCGCCACGCCCGCCAGCGCGGCGATCAGCACCAGACGACGCTTGTCGAAGCGGCCCTTGATCTTGTTCCACATGCCGCCCGTCTCGCCGCTTCGCCGCGCGCCGTCAACTCCGGGGCATCAGAAGGTAATCTGGACGAACACCCGCGGGCCCGACGGGGCGCCATCACCCTTCAGCCGTTGCAGCCACGCCAGCCCGATCTCGACCTCGCGATCCTCGCCGAACTCATGTTCGAAGGTCATGCCCGGCCCGGCATAGTGGTTGCCCCGCGGCGCCAGCTCGGGTTCGCCGCTGAGCCGCGCCGCCTGCCCCGAAGCCTCGATCCCCAGCCACAGCCCGCCCACATCGCGTTGCGCCGACGCCGAATAGGCGATGCCCGTTCCGCGCGCGCCATCCTCGCGGGCGTGGCGCAGCATCGCGTTGCCCTGCAACCACCAGCCGCCGCGCTGCACCTCGACGATCCCGCGCGCCTCCAGTCCGGACAGCCGTCCGCCGCGATCGATCGCGGCCTCGCCCATCACCCCGAACCCGACCGGCGCGTCCTCCGGATCGGTGAAGCGATACATCAGCACCGCCGACACCTCCTCGAACACCAGTCCGTCGCGCGGTCCCTCGAACTCCATTTCCGCGCCGATCACCAGTCTGTCGGTCAGCCCGAACAGCAGCTCGAAGCCCTGCTCGCCCTCGCCGCCGAAATCGCCCAGCCATTCGGCCTGCACCTCGCCCGCCCCCGGTTCCAGCTGATCAAGCGACTCCGGCCCCTGCGCCAGCGCCGGCAGCGGGAGCACAAGCAGGAAAGCCGCGATCGTGCAGAGGGTCTTCGCCATCGCCCGGTCGCTGCGCCCTCCGCCCGGCCAAGTCCATCGGCTTACCCGCTGTACTGCCCTCATTGCCCAAAGGCGTACCCGTCCGCGCCGCAATTCGCGCGGGAACCCGCGATCCCTGCGCAACGCAACTTGCCCCGACTCGCCGCGTTCCCTAACTGTTCGCCAATGTCCGTTCCCGTACCCTCACCCGACGATCCCCCCTATCTGCGCGGTCTCAACGCCCCGCAGCGCGAAGCCGTGCTCACGGTCGACGGCCCCGTCCTCGTCCTTGCCGGCGCCGGCACGGGCAAGACCGCCGCGCTCACCGCGCGCCTTGCCCATCTGCTCTGGACCCGCCGCGCCTATCCGTCTGAGATTCTCAGCGTCACCTTCACCAACAAGGCGGCGCGCGAGATGCGCGAGCGTGTCCGCGGCCTCGTCGGCGACGCGGTCGAGGGCATGCCGTGGCTCGGCACCTTCCACGCGATCGGCGCCAAGATGCTGCGCCGTCATGCCGAGCTGGCCGGTCTCCAGAACAACTTCACCATCCTCGACACCGACGATCAGCTCCGCCTGATCAAGCAGCTCATCACCGCCAACGATCTGGACGAGAAGCGCTGGCCCGCGCGCCAGCTCGCCGGCCTGATCGACGGGTGGAAGAACAAGGGCCTGACGCCCAAGGACCTCGACGCCGGCGAGTCCGAACTGTTCGCCAATGGCCGCGGCCAGTCGCTCTACGCGCAATATCAGGACCGGCTGCGCACGCTCAACGCCTGCGACTTCGGCGACCTGCTGCTCCACATGCTGACGATCCTCAAGACCCACCGCGACGTGCTCCAGCAATACCAGCAGCGCTTCCGCTACATCATGGTCGACGAGTATCAGGACACCAACAGCGTCCAGTATCTCTGGCTTCGCCTGCTCGCGCAGGAGCGCAAGAACATCTGCTGCGTCGGCGACGACGACCAGTCGATCTATTCGTGGCGCGGCGCTCAGGTCGAGAATATCCTGAAGTTCGAGAAGGATTTCCCCGGCGCCAAAGTCATCCGCCTCGAGCAGAATTACCGCTCCACCCCCCACATCCTCGCCGCCGCCTCGGGCGTCATCGCCAACAACGGCGGCCGTCTCGGCAAGGAGCTGTGGACCGAGAAGGACGCGGGCGAGAAGGTCAAGGTCGTCGGCGTATGGGACGGCCCCGAGGAAGCCCGCCGCGTCGGCGAGGAGATCGAGGGCACCCAGCGCTGCGAAGGCAAGAGCCTCGACGAATTCGCCATCCTCGTCCGCGCCCAGCATCAGACGCGCGAGTTCGAGGACCGCTTCATCGCCACCGGCCTGCCCTATCGCATCGTCGGCGGTTTCCGCTTCTACGAGCGCGCCGAGATCCGCGACGCGCTCGCCTATCTCCGCCTCGTCCATCAGGGCGCCGACGACCTCGCCTTCGAACGCATCGTCAACGTCCCCAAGCGCGGCCTGGGCGACAAGGCGATCGCCAAGATCCACATGCTCGCCCGCGCCGAGGGCATTCCCCTGCTCCTCGCCGCCGCGCGCATCCTCGACACCGACGAGCTGACGCCCCAGGCCCGCCGCGCGCTCGGCAATTTCGTCGGCGACGTCGCCCGCTGGCGCGACCGCGCGAGCGAGCTGCCGCATACCGAGCTCGCCCAGATCATCCTCGACGAAAGCGGCTACACCGCGATGTGGCAGGCCGACCGCACCGCCGAGGCTGCCGGCCGCCTCGAGAACCTCTCTGAACTCGTCCGCGCGATGGAGGAATACGAGACCCTCGGCGCGTTCCTCGAGCATGTCAGCCTCGTCATGGACAATGACGGCAACGCCGACGAGCCCAAGGTCACGATCATGACCATCCACGCCGCCAAGGGGCTTGAGTTCGACACCGTGTTCCTCGCTGGGTGGGAGGAAGGCATCTTCCCCAGCCAGCGCGCGCTCGACGAAGGCGGCCTCGCCTCGCTGGAGGAGGAACGCCGCCTCGCCTATGTCGCGATCACCCGCGCCCGCCGCCTCGCGACGATCCTCCACGCCGCCAACCGCCGCATCTACGGCCAGTGGACCAGCTCGATCCCCAGCCGCTTCGTCGGTGAGCTGCCCAAGGACCATGTCGACGAGGAATCGACCATGTCCGGCGGCGCCTCGCTGTGGCGCGCCAACTGGAGCGAGCATAGCGACCCCTTCGCCCATGTCGGCCGCGGCACCGGTCGCGGCCCCGGCTGGCAACGTGCCGCCGCCCCCAGCTCCACCTTCACCACCGCCCCCAAACGCATCGTCGAAAGCCGCGCCAGCGCCGTCAGCCTCGGCAACAAGGGCCGCGACGACCTCTCGCTCGGCATGCGCGTCTTCCACCAGAAGTTCGGCTACGGCGAAATCGTCGAGATCGAAGGCAACAAGCTGGAGATCGAGTTCGAGCAAGCCGGGCGGAAGCGGGTGATGGATAGTTTTGTTTCGGTGGGGTGAGTTACTTGCTCGGGAATGCAATAGCCTCGTACCCGGCTTGATCTAGCGGACAATCCACCAGTTTTAAAAAGTCGCCCTTTCCAAGGCCGAGCTGCTTAGCCATCCTACCCAGAAGGTTGTCGCCAATGACTTTATGAGAAGAGCCCCGACTCATTTTTGTTTTCTTCATCGTCTTCAAGCCAGCAAGATTCACATAAACAAAAAAATAGTGATCCCCTCCGCTCTCTGCGAATCCCTTTTTAGTCAGCGATGCGGAGATATTGTCACGATCCCGTGGCATCAGGCGCTCACCCTAAACCTAGCTCGAAGATGACGCTTTACCTCAAGGGCATCTGGCGCCAACTCACGGTCTTCCGCCTCAGCGTACACCCGCCACAAGTCACTAAGCTCACTCAGGACCGAAGATCGCAAATCCTCGTATTGCTCCGCAAATACATCAATTCCCAGAGCCGAATCTTGGAAGATAAATAATCTATCTTCATAATCAAATGTGACAGGCATATGCAAAGGGCGATTGGTCGCCACCCGATTACCGTCGACTTCAAACCGATCAATGGGGGGCAGACTAGGTTCGATTTCAGAGATCGAGTAGACCTCCTGAAATCCCGTAATGTCCCCTCGAGCATTCACGCTCGGCTCACCGACAATTCGCAGTCGCTTACGCACATTAGCCTGAGCCCAACTCTCTAATTTTAGAGGGTAGTCGATGCGAACGGCGTGGTCGCGCCCTGGCTTAACAGTAATAATAGTGCGATTATAATCGATGGTTATAAGCTTGCCAGCCACCTCCTCCTCTTCGGGATTCGGGGGAGTGCCTTTCCGATACTTCATCAAATGAGGCTTTGCGCGATCCGCCTTAAAGCTAAACGGACCATGTGCGCCAGGTCGGATCGTGACCTGCACTCCAGCGTGCTCATCGGGCACCAACCCCAACGCCGCGTCAGCAACGAACCAGCGTTCCCGTGCATTTGGAAGAGCTCGCCGGATCGCGTCATCATCGCCGCTGTCGAAAGCCTTCAGCGCAGTGAGTAATCGTTCCCTCGCAGCCGCCGCCGCAGGGGTAAACTGCCCAGATTGCGAAGCGACATTAAACGGCTGAATGTGGCTGCCATGCTCCGGCGCCCGGCAGACCACAGCATACTCCCGCTTGACTTTTGCCGTCGCCTTAAGACGCTGCCCCAACGCTCGGCCTTCGGCGCGCATGCCAAGGATAAGCACAATTCTCTGAAGAGCGTTTAACGACGCGATGACAGCTTCAGCCGGCGCACCGTTGAGCTTCCTCACGGTATCCCCGTCGAACTTCAACTGA
>DATIGZ010000338.1:0-5446 GCA_035481255.1 Sphingomonas sp.
GCCGCGGCCGAAGCCACTGTCGAAAGCCGGATCGTCGTCATAGAGGCCGAGCTGGGCGGCGAGAGCATCCAGCTCGGCATTCGCACCGACCGGGTCCATGAGGTGACCACGCTGCGCCGCGGTGCCAGCGAGAGGCCACCCATGGTCGGCATGCGCTGGCGGCGCGACTATCTGCGCGAGCTGGTGCGCCGCGACGAGAGCGTCGTCCTCCTTCCCGACCTTCCCGCCATTTTCCGATCGCTCGACGCACCGGCAAAGCCGGCCGAACCGCAGCTCACTCTCGTTCACTGACGGTCATTTCCGACCTCACCTAATCAAGGATTGATCAGGATGCGTGCCACCATAAAATTGAAGCTGGGGGCGACATTCGCTGTCGTCGCAGCGATGCTGCTTGCCGTCAGCGTGATCGCGATCACCAAGATGGCGACGCTGAACACCGCGATCACCGACCTTATCGAAGGTCCGGCGAAGCGGCAGGAGCTTGCGCTGACGGTCACCAACCAGCTCGGGATTCTGCTTCGCATGGAGCGGAACATGACCATGAACACCGATCCAGCGAAGCTCGCCGAATTCAACACCGACACCGCCACGGCGCTCAAGAAGGTCGACGAGCTGATCACGGAGGCTGAACGCGACGCCCCCGAGCAGACCAAGGCGACCTGGGCCAAGTTGCGTCAGGACTACACGACGTATCTGCCGATCAACGAGAAGGTTCGCGCGCTGGCCACGGCGGGCGACGTCGAGGCCGCCCGGAAGATCTCGTTCAGCGACTCGAGCCGCCTCAACAACCTTATGGAAGAGAGCACGACCAAGCTGATCGCGGGGTCCGAAGCCGCCATGAACCAGGTCGATGACGACACCAACAAGCTCTATTCCGACGCGCGCACGATGTTGTTCGCGGTGGCGGCCCTCGCGCTGCTGGTCGCCATTGGCGGTGCGCTGTGGATCTCGATGATCGTATCGCGCGGCCTCCGCAATATCGGCACCGTGATCAGCGCGGTGGCGATCGGCGATCTCGATCAGGACGTGAAGATCACCACCAATGACGAGATCAAGGATCTGGTCGATACGGTGAACGGCATGACCGCTAACCTGCGGGTCAGCGCCAATCTGGCCGACAAGATCGCCGACGGCGACCTCACCGTCCAGCACAGGCCGATGTCCGACAAGGATATGCTGGGCCACGCGCTGGTACGGATGATCGACCGTCTGCGCGGCGTCGTTGGCGATGCCGGCGCGGCCGCGGAGAACGTCTCCGCCGGCAGCCAGGAACTGTCCGCCAACAGCGAGCAAGTCTCGCAGGGCGCGACCGAGCAGGCCGCCGCGGCGGAGGAAGCTTCCGCGTCGATGGAGCAGATGGCCGCCAACATCAAACAGAATGCCGACAATGCCGCGCAGACCGAGAAGATCGCTCGCCAGTCGTCCAAGGACGCCGAAGCCAGCGGTGTCGCGGTCGACCGCGCCGTGGGCGCCATGCGCACCATCGCGGAGAAGATCGGCATCGTGCAGGAAATCGCGCGCCAGACCGACCTGCTCGCCCTCAACGCCGCGGTCGAGGCCGCCCGTGCCGGTGAGCATGGCAAGGGCTTCGCGGTCGTCGCCTCCGAAGTCCGCAAGCTCGCCGAACGCAGCCAGACCGCGGCCGCCGAAATCGGCGCGGTATCGACCGACACGGTGAAGGCCGCGACCGAAGCGGGCGAGATGCTGACCAAGCTGGTCCCGGACATCCGCCGAACCGCCGAACTCGTTTCGGAGATCAGCGCGGCCTGCCGCGAACAGGATGTCGGCGCGTCCCAGATCAATGAGGCGATCCAGCAGCTCGACAAGGTCACCCAGCAGAATGCCGGCGCGTCCGAACAGATTTCGACCACGTCTGAAGAGCTCGCCGCGCAGGCCGAGGAACTGCAGAGCAGCATCGCCTATTTCCGCATCGACGATCACGGCAAGGCCCGCCGTTCCGGCCCGGCATTGACCGCACGCCCTCCGGTGGCGCGCGCAGCCGCCATCAAGACCGGGGCCAAGGCCAATTCGATCGTGGATCAGAAGGCCCGTGTCGCCGGCTTCGCGCTCGACCTCAGCCATGGCGGTCCGGACGCGGATGACGCCGAGTTCGGAGCACAGGCGGCATGAGCGAGGTCGGGGAAATCCAGGCCGTCACATTCGGCCTCGGGGCGGAGGTCTTCGCCGTGCCGGTGGCGTTCGTGAAGGAGATCCTCGACTATCGCGAGACCTTCCACATCCCTGGCGGCCCCGACTATCTGTTGGGCCTCACGGACCTGCGGGGGCAGGGAGTCAGCACCATCGACTTCCGGCTCCGGCTGGGCCTGCCGCGTGCCGACGCCACCTCCGCGACCCGCATCCTGGTGATCGAAGTGCCGCTCGCCGACCGCGTGCTGCTGCTGGGGCTGGTGGTCGACCGGGTGATCGAGGTCAGCAGCTTCCGCTCCGATGAGATCGACGGCGCGCCCGACATCGGCGCCGACTGGCCATCCGGCTATATCGCCGGCGTCGTGCGCCGGCAGGACGGCTTTGTCGTCATCGTCGATGTGAAGGCGATCTTCACCGAAGAAAGCGCGCCGGCACTCGTCGCGGCCGCCGCCTGACACATCACCCCCGCCCGGCGGCCTGATCGGCCGCCGGGCCCCTTTCCTTCCGGTCCCACCGCGCCCTTCACGGAGCCATCATGCCTGTTGCCGCCGCCAGCAAACCCGCTTCGGGCGATCATCTCAGCAAGCGCGATTTCGCGCGGCTGGCGGGGTTCATCCATGATTATGCCGGGATCAAGATGCCCGAAGGCAAGCTGACCATGCTCGAGGGGCGCCTGCGCCGCCGGGTGCGTCTTACCGGCAATGCCGGCATGGAAAGCTATTGCGCTTGGTTGTTCGACGAGGGGAATCTGGCGGATGAGGCGCTGCACCTGATCAACGCGGTGACCACCAACAAGACCGATTTCTTCCGCGAGCCTGCGCATTTCGATTTTCTCGAGCGCGTCGCCCTGCCCGCGCTTCGCGATGCCGGAGTTCGCACGCTGCGCGCATGGAGTTCGGCCTGTTCGACGGGTCCCGAAGCCTACACGCTGGCCATGATGCTCGACGACTTCGCCACCCGGACCGATGCCTTTTCCTACGGCATCTTGGCCACGGACCTCGATACCGAGGTGCTGGAAACGGCGCGGCGCGGCATCTATCCGGCCGATCAGCTCGCTCCCGTGCCCGAGCCGCTGGCGCGCCGCTATGTGCTGCGCCCGCTCGATCCGAAGCGCGGCGACGTGCGCATCGCGCCCGGACTGCGCAGCGCGATCGGTTTCGCACGGCTCAACCTGATGGACGCGCGCTACCCCATAGGCAGCCCGATGCACCTCATCTTCTGCCGCAACGTCCTCATCTATTTCGACAAGCCGACCCAGCGGGCGGTGGTCGCGCGCCTGGCCGAGAAGCTGACGCCCAACGGCTATCTGTTCCTCGGGCATTCGGAATCGATTCAGGGTTTCGACCTGCCGCTCACTCAGGTCGCCAATACCGTGTTTCAGCGGAGCAAATGATGTCCGGCAAGAAGCGTATCCGCGTGCTGGTCATCGACGACAGCGCCAGCGTGCGCCAGACGATGACCGCGATCCTGCAGGAAGATCCCGAGATCGAGGTGATCGCCGCAGCATCCGACCCGTTCAGCGCCGCGCGCCATATTCAGGACGAGGTGCCCGACGTCATCACGCTGGACGTGGAAATGCCACGGATGGACGGCATCACCTTTCTGCGCAAGCTGATGATCCAGTGCCCGGTGCCCGTCGTCATGTGCTCATCGCTGACCGAAGAGGGGTCGGAAACCCTGCTTCAGGCGCTCGAGGCCGGCGCCGTCGATGTCATCCTGAAACCGCGCATCGGCGTGGCGGACCATCTGATCGAACAGCATTTCCAGATCCGAGAGACGGTCAAGGCCGCGGCGGCCGCGCGCATCGGCGGACGACGGACGCCGCGCGTCTCCGCAGCCCGCGAGCCGGAAAAGAAGCTGACCGCCGACGCCGTTCTCCCCCCGCCGAGCGGTCGCGCAATGAGCCGCACCACCGAGATGGTCGTGTGCATGGGCGCTTCAACGGGCGGGACGGAGGCGCTGCGCGAGGTACTGGAGGCGCTGCCCGCCAACTCGCCCGGCATCGTCATCGTCCAGCATATGCCAGAGAATTTCACCAAGGCCTTCGCCCGCCGCCTCGACAGCCTGTGCGAGGTGGCGGTGAAGGAAGCCGCCAATGGCGATCCGGTGCTGCGCGGCCATGTGCTGATCGCCCCGGGCGGGCGGCATACCATGCTGGAACGGCAGGGCGCGCGTTACCATGTTTCGGTGCGCGACGGACCGCTGGTCTCGCGTCACCGCCCCTCGGTCGATGTGCTGTTCCGGTCGGCTGCACGCAACGCCGGGTCCAACGCCGTCGGCATCATCATGACCGGCATGGGCGATGACGGCGCGCGCGGCCTGCTGGAAATGCGGCAGGCGGGCGCGCGCACCTTCGCGCAGGACGAAGCCAGCTCGATCGTCTTCGGCATGCCCAAGGAAGCGATCGCGCGCGGCGCGGCCGACCATGTCGTGCCGCTTCAGCACATCGCCCGCGAACTGCTTCAGGCGGCTGATCGATAGGCGACGGTCGACAGGGAGAAGAAAAAGGGGCCTTCCGGCCCCTTTTTGTCGTCAGAACAGTCCGTCGTCGAACAGATCATCGTCCCCGGCCGACGCATCCGCCGGCTCGGGCACGTCGTCGTTCGCACCGGCCGGCAGAAAAGCCCGATGGACCTCCCGTTCCCGCGCCATGGTGTAGCGCGCCGCGATCTGCTCCATCAACGTAGCCAGCGACTGCCGGGCGGGCTCGGCCACCTCGTCATCTGACCGGATTTCGACGGTATTGGCCAGATCGGTCAGTCCCTCGACCGCTCGCGTCAGCGCCGGGCCGATCTCCGCCTCACAGCCGATATCGTCCGTCGTGTCGCGCAGCATCGCGCCGACCTGAAGGGCATCCTGATCGATACCGGACAAGCTCGCCTCCATGCTGGCGCTCCCGTTCCGGATCGCCTCCAGCGCCTGCAGCAGCATATCGTCGGTGTCGGGCGCGGCGTCGCCCATCGTGCGGGCGGCGGAATCGATCCGGTCGAAGCTTTGCGACACCATCTCCCAGATCCCGGCGAGCCGGCGGGAAAAGGACTGGATCTCCTGCGAGATCACGGCAAGGCCGCGACCGTCCGCGCCCAGCCCGCGGCATTGCAACGCGGTGTTCCACGCCATTTGCTCGACATCCCGCTGGATGCGGTTGACCGCTTTCAGCTTGCCGAGCAGGCTGTCCGCGGCGCGCGACGTGGCATGGCCCAGCTTGGCGCTGTCGGCCTCCGCCGCGCAAAGCTGCCGCGTGACGTTCGCGATCTCGCTCGTGTCCTGTTCCAGCCGTTGCAGCACCTGCTGAATC
>DATIGZ010000339.1:0-2861 GCA_035481255.1 Sphingomonas sp.
GGCCGCCAGCCGCCAGTCCACACGCACGCCTTCGGGACGCGGTGCCCGCGGCTCGCGCGCGGAAAGGCGCTGCGCCATCCGGTCGGCAAGGCTGTCGCGTATCTCCATCGCCGCCCCCTAACGCTCCCGCGTCGCGCCGAACAGCCTGTCATGGAAGAGTCGCGAAACCGACACAGCTTCGTCAACGCTCGTCCATCACACCGTAAAGCGCCCCCGCCACAGCCCCCGGCAACCGCATCCGTACCGGATTCGGATCACAAAGGGGGTCCAGAACAATGACCGATCGCACCGATCTTGCCTTTGGCTATAGCGACGGCGACGTCGATACCAACGCCAGCACCACGCCTTCGCTCAACACGCTGATCGATCAGCGCTATTCGCGCCGTCAGGCACTGCGCTCGGGCGCGTCGGCCGCTGCGGTCGCCGTCTTCGGCGGTGGCGTGCTCGCCGCTTGCGACAGCGCCAACGCCGATGCCGACCCCTTCCCCAACCTCGCTTCGGTCGGCTCTTCGGGCTCCGCCAATTCGGGTCAGGTCGTCACGCTGACCTCGAGCGCGACCGACAACGGTCCGATCACCTCCTCCTGGGTCCAGACCGAAGGCCCGGCGACGACGCTGATCGGCGCCACCAGCGCGAACGCCAGCTTCATCGCGCCCAGCGTGTCGATCCCGACCGTGCTGCGTTTCCAGTACAACGCCACCGACAGCGCGGGCCAGACGACGCAGGGAACGACCGCGGTCACCGTCTCCCCCGCCGCGCTTGGCTTCACCGCCGTCGCGAAGAACAAGAACGACATCGTCACCGTCCCTGCGGGCTACACCGTCTCGATCCTCTACCGGAAGGGCGATCCGCTCGCGGCCGGCGTCGCAGCGTACAAGAATGACGGCACCGACACCGGCTATTCACAGCGCGCCGGCGACCATCACGACGCGCTCCACTGGTACGGTCTCAGCGCCGCGGGCGCGCGCAGCGACGCCAGCAGCGCGCGCGGCCTGCTGGTCATGAACCATGAGAATATCGACCCGCAATATCTCCACCCCAACGGCTCGACCTCGGTTGGCGGCGTCCGTCCCGAAGGCGAAGCGCTGATCGAGATCGAATCGCACGGCGTCGCCATCGTCGAGGTCGTAGAGGGTGCCAACCGCGCCTGGACCTATGTCCAGAACAGCAGCTTCAACCGCCGCATCACGCCGAACACGCCGATGCAGATCAACGGCCCGGTGCGCGGCAACGATCTGGTCAAGACCGCCTTCTCGAACGAGGGCACGCAGGGCCGCGGCACGATCAACAACTGCGCGAACGGCACCACGCCATGGGCGACCAACCTCACCTGTGAGGAAAACTGGGCGGGCTATTTCCGCCGCAGCGGCGACAATGCCCTGCGCACCGCCAAGGAGCTGACCTCGCTCAGCCGCTATGGCGTCACCAGCAGCAGCGGCAACTATGGCTGGTCGACCGTCGTTCCGGCCGACGCCTCGAACACGCTGTTCCGCAAGTGGGACGCCCGCGCCACCGCCGCCGGCCCGCTCGGCGACTATCGCAACGAGCCGAACCAGTATGGCTGGGTGGTCGAGATCGACCCCTATGACCGCACCAAGGCACCGCGCAAGCGCACCGCGCTCGGCCGTCTCGGTCATGAGGGCGCGTGGCCCGGCAAGTTCACCGCCGGCCGCAAGCCCGCCTGGTACATGGGCGACGATTCGCGCGGCGAGTATATGTACAAGTTCGTCTCGGCGACCGCATGGAGCACCTCCGACGGCGCAGAGAGCGTGACCGATCGTCTCGCGATCGGTGACAAATATCTCGACGCCGGCACGCTCTATGTCGCGCGCTTCGATGCCAACGGCACCGGCACCTGGCTGCCTTTGGTGTTCGGCACCGGTCCGCTCACCGCGTCGAACGCGACCTATCCGTTCGCCGATCAGGCCGACGTGCTGGTCAACGCCCGCCTCGCGGCCGATGCGGTCGGCGCGACGCCGATGGATCGCCCGGAATGGACCGCGGCCAACCCGGTGACGGGTGAGATCTACCTCACGCTCACCAACAACAGCGCCGCGCTGCGCCCGCTCAACGGCACCAACGCCGCCAATCCGCGCCACTATAATGACCCGAAGGGCTCGACGAACCAGTTCGGCAACCCCAACGGCCATATCGTCCGTATCCGCGAGACCGGCGACAACACCGAATCGCTGACCTTCACCTGGGATATCTGGCTGTTCGGCGCGGGTTCGGACCTCAACGCCGCGAACATCAACCTCTCCGGGCTCGATGCCACCAACGACTTCTCCAGCCCGGATGGTCTGTGGTTCGGCCGCTCGACCAATGCCTCGGGTCTGGTGACGCCGATCGCATGGCTGCAGACCGACGACGGCGCCTATACCGACATCACCAACAACCAGATGCTGGCGGCGATGCCGGGCACCGTCGGCGACGGCGGCGCCCGCACGATCACCAACACCGGTTCGGGTGGTGCGACCGCGACGCAGACAACCATCGTCGGCAAGGCGCCGGGCACCGCGCTCCGCCGCTTCCTCGTCGGCCCGGTCGAGTGCGAGATTACCGGCGTCGACTCGACACCCGACGGTCGCGCGCTGTTCGTCAACATCCAGCACCCGGGCGAAGGCGGCACGTCGACCGCGCCCAGCAGCCACTGGCCGGACAGCCAGGCCACCGGCACCGCCGGCGCCACCGTTCGTCCGCGTTCGGCCACGGTCGTCATCACCAAGAATGACGGCGGCGTGGTCGGCCTCTGAGTTAGCCCCCGACCTCAAGGGGAGGTGGGGTTCGCCCCGCCTCCCCTTTTTTTACCGTTTTGTCTTCGGCTTAGTTCGCGTCGGTCCGGCTGGTGATCTTCGCAGTGC
>DATIGZ010000340.1:0-2246 GCA_035481255.1 Sphingomonas sp.
CTCCCCGCCCGCGAATGTGCCGGAGACCGCTCCGGCATCGAGCTCGTCGAGCAGCGCGCGGTCGACGCTGAGCGCGGCGCGGCGCAGCGCCATCTCGCGCAGAGCGGACAGGTTTGGCTTGGAGAAGAAGTGGCCCAGCGCTCGGCTTGCTTCGTCCGGGATATAGACTTTGCCGTCCTTCAGCCGCTCGATCAGCTCGTCGGGGGGCAGGTCGACCACCTCGATCTCGGCGCCTTCGAACACGCTGTCCGGCACCGTCTCGCGCACGCGGACGCGGGTGAAGCTGGCGACGACGTCGTTGAGGCTTTCGACATGCTGGACGTTGAGCGTGGTGTAGACGTCGATCCCGGCGTCGAGCAGCTCGGCCACATCCTGCCAGCGTTTGGGATGACGACTGCCCTCGACATTGGTGTGCGCGAACTCATCGACCAGCGCGAGGGCGGGACGCCGCGTCAGGACCGCATCGAGGTCCATCTCCGGCAGCGCGTGACCTTGATAGTCGATCGTCCGGCGCGCGATGACCTCGAACGGCGCGACCAGCGCGGCGGTCTCGGCGCGGCCATGCGTCTCAACGACCGCGATGACCACATCGGTGCCTGCCTTCATCCGCTCGGCGCCCTCGCGCAGCATCTCGAATGTCTTGCCGACGCCGGGCGCCGCACCGAGGAAGATCTTGAGCTTGCCGCGCGCCTCACGCGTCGCGGCGCGCAGCAGGGCTTCGGGAGAGGGGCGGGATTCCATCCTGCGGTCGTTACGCCCGCGCGCAGGCAAAGGCCACCGGATGCCCGCGATCCTTATGGTTTCTTAATGCTCTGCCGGGGCTTTCACAGGCGAACCTTAACGGCAAGCGCGCCTAATTGAGCCTCCGAAACCATTCGGAGTCTGCCCATGCAGGACGTGATCTGGCTCGCCGCGCTCGGCGGGCTCTTCCTCGTGACGCTCGCCTATCTCCGCCTCTGCGACGAGGCCTGACGCGATGAGCATTCACCTGACGCTCGCCGGGATCACCGCGCTCGGCCTCCTCCTCTATCTCCTCACCGTCCTCGTGCGGCCCGAGAAGTTCTGAAAGAACCGACATGACCATTCAGGGTTGGGGGCTGATCCTCGTCTTCACCGCCATCCTCGTCGCGCTGACCAAGCCGGTGGGGATGTGGCTGTTCGCACTCTATGAAGGCCGCCGCACGCCGCTCCATGCGGTGCTGGGACCGGTCGAGCGTGGCTTCTACAAGCTCGGCGGTATCGATCCCGCGGCCGAGCAGGGCTGGCGTCGCTACGCCGTCCATATGCTGATGTTCCAGATCGCGACCGCCTTGTTCACCTACGTGGTGCTGCGGTTGCAGCATGTGCTGCCGATGAACCCGCGCGACCTCGCACCGATCGGCGCGGACGGCGCGTTCAACACCGCGATCAGCTTCGTCGCCAACACCAACTGGCAATGGTATTCGGGTGAGGTCGCGATGAGCAACCTGAGCCAGATGCTCGGCCTGGCGATCCATAACTTCCTGTCCGCAGCGACCGGCATCGCCATCGCCTTCGCGATCTTCCGTGGTTTCGCCCGGCGCGAAAGCGGCACGGTCGGCAATTTCTGGGCCGACCTTACCCGCGTGACGCTCTATCTGCTGCTGCCGGTCTGCATCGTCTACGCGACCTTCCTGATCGCAAGCGGCGTGCCGCAGACCTTCGCCGCCATGGTCGACGCCACCACGCTCGAGGGCGCGAAACAGTCGATCGCGCTCGGCCCGGTCGCGTCTCAGGAAGCGATCAAGATGCTCGGCACCAATGGCGGCGGCTTCTTCAACGCCAACAGCGCGCACCCGTTCGAGAACCCGACGGCACTGACCAATCTCGTGCAGATGCTCTCGATCTTCGTGATCGGCGCGGGTCTCACCTGGACCTTCGGCAAAGCGGTCGGCAACACCCGTCAGGGCTGGGCGATCCTGTCGGCGATGCTGGTGCTTTTCCTCGCCGGTGTCGGTGTCACTTATTGGGCCGAAGCCGCGGGCAACCCGAACCTGCACGCGCTGGGCGTCATGGGCGGCAATATGGAGGGCAAGGAAGTCCGCTTCGGCATTGCCGCCAGCGCGCTCTTCTCGGTCGTCACCACCGCCGCCTCGTGCGGCGCGGTCAACGCGATGCACGACAGCTTCACCGCGCTTGGCGGGATGATCCCGCTGTTCAACATGCAGCTGGGTGAGATCGTGATCGGCGGCGTCGGCGCGGGCATCTACGGCTTCCTGCTGTTCGCC
>DATIGZ010000341.1:0-3501 GCA_035481255.1 Sphingomonas sp.
CCGCATCGGCATCGTCCCCGGCTCCGACACCGGCGCGTTCGAGATGGCGATGTGGACGATGCTCGGCGCGCGCGGCGGGAACCGCGGCGTTGCGGAGCCAGGCGATGAAGTTGCGCGCAAGCGGGCAGCGCATGCCCTTGAGGTTGGTCACGGGCAGCCCGATGTCGATCAGCTCGACCGCCCCGACGACCATGCAGCCGCCGCCATAATCGCGGTCGGGCAGCGGGCTGAACCGCACCTCTTGCCGCGAGAGATCGGCAAAGCATTGCTGCGTCTCACGACTCGTCGGAATGTCGAGGGTCACCGGCCCGCGCGGGTCGGGGCGCACCGGCGGGCGGCGCGGCGGATCGCGGTCACCGCCGCCGAACAGGCAGCCGGCGAGGAGCAACGGAAGCAGCAGGACGGGAAGGATACGCATCGCGGCGACCTTAGCCAGTGCGCCGAACCGGCCACAACCGCATTCCTTCCGCCGTGATGATGCAAAAGATACTATTCATCCCGCCGCTCTTCGCTTGACTTCGCATTGCGTGCCTTTAGGGCCGCCGGCGGGCCACGCGGTCCCAACGCCGCGCGTGCTCTCTGCAAGGAGAGACTACATGACTGATCTACCCGCCGCCCCGGCAACCAAGCCGGCGCGTCCGTTCTTTTCCTCCGGTCCCTGCGCCAAGCCGCCGGGCTGGTCCGCCGAAAAGCTCCACACGCAAGTTCTCGGCCGCTCGCATCGCTCGAAGCTCGGCAAGGCGCGTCTCCAGTACGCGATCGACCTGATGCGCGAGATGCTGAAGCTGCCCGACACGCACCGCATCGGCATCGTCCCCGGCTCCGACACCGGCGCGTTCGAGATGGCGATGTGGACGATGCTCGGCGCGCGCGGCGTGACCACGCTCGCCTGGGAGAGCTTCGGTGAAGGTTGGGTCACCGATGCCGTCAAGCAGCTCAAGCTCGATCCGACGGTGATCCGCGCCGATTACGGCCAGCTTCCCGACCTGTCTCAGGTCAACTTCGCCGACGACGTGCTGTTCACCTGGAACGGCACCACCAGCGGCGTCCGCGTGCCCGATGGCGACTGGATCCCGGCCGACCGCGAGGGGCTGACCTTCGCCGATTCGACCTCGGCCGTGTTCGCCTACGACCTGCCGTGGGACAAGATCGATGTCGCCACCTTCTCGTGGCAGAAGGTGCTGGGCGGCGAAGGCGGCCACGGCGTGCTGATCCTCGGGCCGCGCGCAGTGGAGCGGCTCGAAGCCTACACCCCGGCATGGCCGCTGCCGAAGGTGTTCCGCCTGATGGCCAAGGGCAAGCTCGCCGAGGGCGTGTTCAAGGGCGAGACGATCAACACGCCCAGCATGCTCGCGGTCGAGGATGCGATCTTCGCGCTCGAATGGGCCAGGGATCTTGGCGGCCTCGAAGGGCTGATCGCGCGCTCGGATGCCAACGCCGCCGCGCTCGACAAGATCGTCGCGGAGCGCGACTGGCTCGGCCATCTCGCCGCCGACGAAGCCTCGCGCTCGAAGACCAGCGTGTGCCTGACCGTCGCGGGCGCCGACGAAGCGTTCATCAAGACCTTCGCCGGCCTGCTCGAAAAGGCCGACGCCGCGTACGACGTCGCCGGCTATCGCGATGCCCCCGCGGGCCTGCGCATCTGGTGCGGCGCCACGGTCGACACCGCCGATATCGAGGCGCTCGGCCCCTGGCTCGACTGGGCCTACGCCACGGCCAAGGCCGCTTAACTCAATAAGCCCTCTCCCCTCTGGGGAGAGGGTTGGGAGAGGGGCTGGGCGCCAACGCCGCGCCACCCGCTCTCGTTTCAGGACCCACTGTCCCTCACCCCGGCCCTCTTCCCGGAGGGGAGAGGGAGCGAAGAAGGACATACCCATGCCCAAGGTACTCATCAGCGACAAAATGGACCCCAAGGCCGCGCAGATCTTCCGCGAGCGCGGCGTCGAGGTCGACGAGATCACCGGCAAGACCCCTGAAGAGCTCAAGGCGATCATCGGCCAGTATGACGGCCTCGCCATCCGCAGCGCGACCAAGGTGACCAAGGAAATCCTCGACGCGGCGCCCAACCTCAAGGTCGTCGGCCGCGCCGGGATCGGCGTCGACAATGTCGACATTCCCAACGCCTCGGCCAAGGGCGTGGTGGTGATGAACACCCCGTTCGGCAACTCGATCACCACCGCCGAACACGCCATCGCGCTCATGTTCGCGCTTGCTCGCCAGTTGCCCGAAGCCAACGCCCAGACCCAGGCGGGCCTGTGGCCGAAGAACGGCTTCATGGGCGTCGAGGTCACCGGCAAGACGCTCGGTCTGATCGGCGCGGGCAATATCGGTTCGATCGTCGCCGACCGCGCGCATGGCCTGCGCATGAAGGTCGTCGCCTATGACCCGTTCCTCAGCCCCGAGCGCGCGGTCGAGATGGGCGTCGAGAAGGTCGAGCTCGACCAGCTGCTCGCCCGCGCCGACTTCATCACGCTGCATACCCCGCTGACCGACCAGACGCGCAACATCCTCTCGGCCGAGAATCTGGCCAAGACCAAGAAGGGCGTGCGCATCGTCAACTGCGCGCGCGGCGGCCTGATCGATGAGGCGGCGCTCAAGGATCTGCTCGACTCGGGCCATGTCGCGGGCGCCGCGCTCGACGTGTTCGTGACCGAGCCGGCCAAGGAACATGCGTTGTTCGGCACGCCGAACTTCATCTCCACGCCGCACCTCGGCGCGTCGACCAGCGAGGCGCAGGTCAATGTCGCGATCCAGGTCGCCGAGCAGATGGCCGACTATCTCGTCAATGGCGGCGTCACCAACGCCCTCAACATGCCGAGCCTGACCGCCGAGGAAGCGCCGCGCGTCAAGCCGTACATGGAGCTCGCCGAAAAGCTCGGCAGCCTCGTCGGCCAGCTCGCGCACGGCAACCTCGCGCGCGTGTCGATCCATAGCGAGGGCGCCGCCGCCGAAGTGAACCAGAAGCCGATCGTCAGCGCGGTGCTGGCGGGCTTCCTGCGCGTCCATTCGGACACGGTGAACATGGTCAACGCCCCCTTCCTCGCCAAGGAGCGCGGGATCGAGGTGCGTGAGATCAAGACCGAGAAGGAAGGCGATTACCACACGCTGATCCGCGTCTCGGTCAAGACCGATGCCGGCGAGCGTTCGGTCGCGGGCACGCTGTTCAGCAACCGCACCCCGCGTCTGGTCGAGCTGTTCGGCATCAAGGTCGAGGCCGATCTGGCCGGCCACATGCTCTATGTCGTCAACGAGGACGCGCCGGGCTTCATCGGCCGCCTGGGTGCGACGCTGGGCGACGCGGGCGTCAACATCGGCACCTTCCACCTCGGCCGCCGCGAAGCGGGCGGCGAAGCGGTGCTTCTGCTCTCGGTCGACGAAGCGGTGACGCCTGAACTGATCGCCCAGGTCCGCGCGCTTCCGGGCGTGAAGACCGCGATGGCGCTGAAGTTCTGAGCTGCTACTTCTAGCCCTCTCCCCTCTGGGGAGAGGGTTGGGAGAGGG
>DATIGZ010000342.1:0-7711 GCA_035481255.1 Sphingomonas sp.
GCGCCAGCGCGACCCATTCGGCAAGAGCCGTCCCCAACCCGACGCCACGCGCGCCCATCCCGAAGTGCCAGACGAACAGTATGTCGAGCACGACATTGACCGCGTTCATCGCGATTTGAAGCAACAACGTGTCGCGCGTACGGCCAAGCCCGTAGAGCCAGCCGTTGATCGCGTAGAAGCCGAGCGCGGCAGGCGCGCCGAGGAAGCGGGCGGTCACGAACTCGCGTGCCGCCGCGTCGAGATTGCCGGCACCCGCCAGCAAGGCCAGCGCCAGCGGCACGATCAGCAATTGCAGCGCGACCAGCACCGCGCCGATCGCCAGCCCCGCCGCGACCCCACGTGCGAGCAGCGCGTTGACCTCGCCCGCCTCGCCACGGCCATGCGCCTGCGCGGTCATCCCGGTCATCCCCATGCGCAGGAAGCCGAACGCCCAGAAGATGAAGTTGATGATCGCGACACCCAGCGCCACGCCCGCCAGCGCCGCCGCGTCCCCTGTCCAGCCGATCACCGCGGTGTCGACCAGCCCTACCAGCGGCACCGTCGTCTGGCCGAGCATGATCGGCCACGCCTGCGCGAAGATCGACCGGCGGGTCAGGACGAGGGGCTGGGCCGCTTGCATGGCGCCCCCATGCGCATATGCTCGCCGCGAAATCCAGCGGAGGCCTCCCGATGGCCGAGATCAAGACCAAACTGACCGAGGTGACCGTCGCCGACTTCATCGCGGCGGTCGAGAACCCCGCCCGCCGGGAGGATGCCAGCACCGTCTGCGCGATGCTGGAACGCGTCACCGGCGAACCGCCGAGGATGTGGGGGCCATCGATCATCGGTTTCGGCAGCTATCACTACAAATATGACAGCGGCCATGAAGGGACGATGTGCCGCCTGGGTTTCTCGCCGCGCAAGGCGCAGATCGTGCTCTACGTCGTGACGGAGGACCCCCGGCAGCCCGAACAGCTGGCACGGCTCGGCAAGCACAAGACCGGCAAGTCGTGCCTCTACGTCAACAAGCTGGCCGATGTGGACATGGCCGTGCTTGAGGAAATGAGCCGCGGCGCGCTCGACTGGATGAACGCAAGATACCCCGCCTGACGGTTCAAGCGCCAGTCAGCCGCTTCATGCTATGGCGCCGGCCATGCTGATGATTCTCACCGCCCTTGCCGCCGCCCAGACCCCGCCCGTCGGCGTCGCCCCCGGCCCGCTTCCCAAGGCCGAGGCCGAGCGCCGCGTCGCCGAACAGTTCGCCGATCTGGATCTGAACGAGGATGGCGTCGTCGAGCGCGACGAGGTTCGTGCCCGTTTCGATTTCGACGCCACCGCCAACGCGACCTACTCCGCCGCGAGCAAGGCGAAGAAGGCCGGCGACCCCCGCCCCGCGATCGACGCCCGCCAGCAGCCCTTCGCCAGGGCCGACGCGTGGTTCGAGGCGGTCGACACCGACAAGGACGGCAAGATCAGCCGCGACGAACTGACCCGCTACGCGGGTGCGAACATCGAGCAGCTTGGGGTGAAATAGGGCGCGCTTGGCGGCGTTGGCCTGTTCTATGGACTATGCCGGTGTTCCGCGTATCTACGGCATATGGGGATATCGATCGCGCTTCCGCTGCTGGCCGCCTTCGCGACACCGCAGAGCAAACCCGCCGCACCGGTGCAGCAGCCCGTCGCCAAATGGATTGTCGAATATGCCGACAATTCATGCCACATCGCGCGCCATTTTGGAGCGCCCGGCAACCCGGTAAGTCTTTCGATGAAGCTGATGCCGGGCCGAAACAGCAATCAGCTCATCATCGAGGAGCTGGTTGAAGGGAAAGCTGAGTTTCGCGAAGCACCACTGATCATCACGACCTACCCGGCAGGCCGGCAGATCCGCTTGACGGGCAAAAGCGGTTCTATGAAGTCTGGATCGCGCCTCATCTACGCCTTGCTCAACAAGGAGCAACTCGATCAGGTCGAGGCGGCGGGGCAGCTTTCGTTCGAGCATCTCAATCAGAAGCTCACGCTGGCAATACCTGGGATTAAGGGAGCGCTGGCGGCGGCGACCACATGCGAGGACGATCTGCTGCGCGGCTGGGGCATTGATGTGGCGGCCTACCGGAGCATCGCGGTCCGCGCCAAGCCGACGCGCGATCCCGGTACCTGGGTCCAGAATGACGATTATCCGCCGCAATCGATTCAACGAGGCGAACGAGGCTTGGTAGGTATCCGCCTCGATATCGCGACGACGGGCAAGGTAACCCAATGCACCGTCATCGCATCGAGCAGCTTCAAGCGCCTCGACGACCAGACCTGCCGCGTAGTCATGAAGCGCGCGCAATACGAGCCGGCGCGATCAGCCGATGGAACGGCGATCCCGTCGATCTCGCTGCAAACCTATCATTGGCACGTCTGGCCCTGACCTAGGCCAGTCCCTTCTCCCCATCCGCCATATAGTCCCGCGTGATCGGCAGCGCGGTGCGCGAGCGCGAATATTGCAACTGGTAGTTGACCAGCCCGCCGTTGCGGAACGCACTCAGCGACCCGGCGAGGTAAAAGGTCCACATCCGGAAGAAGCTCTCGTCGTACAGCGCGACGATCTCCGCCTTCGCAGCGGTCGCGCGATCGTACCACGCCTGAAGCGTATAGGCGTAGTGGAGCCGCAGCACTTCCACATCGGTGAGGAAGATACGCATCCCCTCGTGCCCGCGCACGATCTCCGACAGCGCCGGGATATACCCGCCGGGGAAGATGTACTTGGCGGTGAACGCATCGGTCACACCCGGCCCGCCAGCGCGGCCGATCGTGTGGAGCAGCATAACCCCTTCTTCGTTCAGCAACTCGCGGCACTTGCGGAAAAAGGTGCGGTAGTGCGCGGTGCCGACATGTTCGAACATGCCGACCGAGACGATGCGGTCGAACTCGCCGGTCACATGGCGATAGTCGATCAGCTCGAACTTCACCTTGTCCGCCACGCCCGCCTTCTCGGCTCGCTCGCGCGCGATCTTGAGCTGCTCTTCGGACAGCGTCACGCCCAGCACCTCGGCGCCGGTCTTGGCGTGGAGATAGAGCGCCATGCCGCCCCAGCCGCAGCCGATGTCGAGCACCTTCATGCCGGGCCGGATCGCGAGCTTGGCGGCGATATGCGCCTTCTTGTCCGCCTGCGCCTGTTCGAGGGTGTTCGACGGATCGGTGTAATAGGCCATCGAATATTGGCGGTCGGCGTCGAGGAAATGGTCGTAGAGCGTCGCCGACAGATCGTAATGATGCGCGACGTTGCGCTTCGACCTGCGCGCCATGTTGATCCGGTCGAGCCGGAAGCGGACATTGTCGAACCCGCGCTTCAATAGCCCCGGGTTGAGGTTGCTGGTCCCCGCTTCCCATTTGTTGTTCGCGGTGAACAGGTTGAGCAGCGCGAGAATATCGCCCTGCTCGATCACCAGCGATCCGTCCATGAACGCCTCGGCCGCGCCGAGCGAGGGATCGGTCAGGATCCGCCGCGTCGCAGCAGGATTGGTGAAGCGGATGGTGACCGGTGCGATCTCAGGGTCGGGTGAGCCGAAGCTGCGCGCCGTTCCGTCGGCATGGATCACGGTGAACTCCCCGCGCTTGATGGCGCGGGCGAAGAAATGGTCGATCAGGGCCATGGCGCCTAGGCTAGCGGGCCAAACCTCGTTCGCAAGTGCGGAAAACGGCGCGATCCCGAATATTTCCGATCAGATGCCCGCATACCATTCATAATCGGCGATATCCTCCCACAGCCCGCCCTTGCCGCCATGAACGGCGTCGATCGAGGCCACCGCTTCGATCCGCATGACGTATTTGGCATGCTTGTAGCCCAGCTGCCGCTCGACCCGCAGGCGCAGCGGCGCGCCATGTTCGACCGGAAGCGTGCGGTTGTTCATCGCCCAGGCAAGAATCGTCTGGGGGTGGAAGGCGTCCATCAGGTCGATCGATTCGTAATAGGGCCGCCCGTAAAGCGTGTCGGCGCAATGGAAGACGAGGAAGCGCGCATTGTCCCTCAGCCCCGCAAGATCCAGAACGGTCGACAGCGTCGGCCCATGCCACTTGCCGATCGCGCTCCACCCCTCGACACAATCGTGACGGGTGATCTGCACCCGCTGCGGCAGCGCGCGCAGATCGGCGAGCGACAGGCTGAGCGGGCGCGTCACGAGCCCGTCGACGCGCAGCCGCCACCCGGCGAAGTTGCCGCGCATCAGCGCGCGATAGGCCGGATCGGTCGGGAACACCGAACCGTTGGCGCGGAAACGCGGCGACATATCCGCCTCGCTGAATTGCCGCGCCAGCGCGTTGCGGTCGGTGATCGCACGCTGAAGGCTCTTGTGCACCGCCTCCGCCTTGAACAGCAGATCGCGGCCCGTCTCGCTCCCGCCGATCGCATCGCACCCCGCGACCAGCCCGCCGGCCCCGGCGATCAGTAGCGAGCGGCGGGTGATCAGGCTCATCGCCCGGGCACCTTCCACCAACCGGTGAGCATTGATCGCACCTCGTTCCAGGCGCCCGCGAGGATAACCAGCGCGAGGTGCACGACCGTGAACCCCGCCAGCAGCATAGCTGCGATGAAGTGGATCGACCGCGCGCTCTGCCGTCCGCCGAAGACATCGGTCAGCCACGGCCACGCCGCGTTCATCCCCGGCGACATGGCAAGCCCGGTAAAGATCACCAGCGGCAGCAGAATGAAGATCACCGCGACATAGGACAGTTTCTGAAAGCCGTTATACGCACGCGGATTCTCAGGATCATGGAAGCGCAGCGCGGCGTGCGCCCTCACCTCGGCGGCAAGGTGCGACGGTGCCAGCTCCCTCGCCCGCACACGCAGGTCGCGCTGGAAATGCCGGTTGAGCAGGCTCACCACCATGAACGCCAGCAGCGCGAACGCCAGCACGAGCGCAAAGAACAGGTGCCAGCGCCGCGCCAGCGCGAGGTTGTAGGTCGAGGGGATGGTCAGCCATCCCGGCACGCGCCCGCCCTCGAACACCCATGCCACGCGGAACCAGGGCTGGTCGTAATTGGCGCCATATTCGCCCCAATAGAGCTGGCCGTGCGCGTTGAGGATCATCAGGCCGCTGCCGAGCAGCACGATCACGCTGACCGCAGTCAGCCAGTGCCAGAGCCGGGTCGGCAGGCGGTGGCGATAGACGGTCGGTTCACTGGCCACCGCGCCCTTATGCCGCCGGCGCCGGGGAAGCGCCAGCGGCAAGCAGGATCAGGCGTAGACGTCGAGCAGTTCGCCGAGCGGTACCTCGCCCCTCATCGCACCGCGGCCGGGCGGGGTCTCGCCATCCTCGCGCGCCTGAGCAAAGGCGACCGCGGGATCGGCCGTCAGCCGCGCGATCAGCGCCTCGATCTTCGGATAGGCGCCCGGCTCGACCGCCTGGTGGAACGCGCCCCAGCGGGCGACACCGATGAACACGCCATCGGCCAGTGTCGGTCGGTCGCCGAGCAGATAGGGACCATCGCCGATCAGTTCCTCCAGCCGTGCGTGCCGATCGTTGACCAGCCCGTGCCCGAACTGGCGCAGCGCGGCTTTGTACTCCGGACTTCCGTCCGTCATCTCCAGCGCCACCCAATAGGGAGTGAAGGCCGCGGTGAAGCCGGTGTTGATGAAGCCGATCAGCTGGTGCATCCGGTCGGCCTGCGCCGTGCCGGGGTCGAAGCTGACGCGGCGCTCATGATCGCGCGCTTCGATCCAGTGGGCGATCGCCATCGTCTCGGTCACCACGCGACCGTCGCCGGGCAGCAGCACCGGGGTCTCGCCCCGCGGGTTGAGGCGCAGATATTCGGGCGTCTTCATCTCGCTCAGCATGTCGACGCGGGACAGCCGATAAGGCTGGCCGAGCCATTCGAGCGAGGCGACAAGCCCCATCGAGCTTCCCAGCGGGAAGCCATAAAGCAGGGTCGGTTCCATGATAGTCTCCGTGATCTTTGGGGGATCACCGCGCGGCGTGACTGGCATTTAGGGACGCGCGCGCCCAAGTAAATTACGCACAAAAATGTCACTTCAGGCGCGGAGCGAAGAAAATGCAGGACGTCGTATCAAGCTGTCCGATCGAGGATGCGATGCGCGTGCTGAGCGGCCGCTGGGCGACGCTGCTGCTCTACCATCTCAAGGACGGCCCCAAACGCTTCAGCGAGCTCCAGCGCGACAACCCGACCATCTCGCACCGCATTCTGACGCTGGAACTGCGCAAACTCGAGGATGCCGGACTCGTCGAGCGCACCGCGCACGAAGGCTTCCCGCTGCGCGTCGAATACAGCCTGAGCGTGCCGGGCACTGAACTGATGCCGATGATCGACGCGATCGGCGACTGGTGGGAAGCCTCCTTCCCCCGCCGCCGCGAGTGCCGCAACGCAGCCTAATCGGCGCTCGTCCTCCAACCCTCCCGGTGCACCGTCAGCAGCCCGACCGAATAATGCCCCGCCGCGCTAGCCGTAAGCGCGCGCAAAGAAGATCACCGTCGTCGAAGCCGTCACCAGCAGCGTCCACACCCGCACCGCCTTTGCCGACAGCCGCTTTCCGATCGCCGCGCCCGCCCAGCCGCCGATCACCGATCCCGCCAGCATCGGCAGGCACGCCCACCACCACACCATCGCAAAGGTGGTGAAGACGATCGCCGCGGCGAGGTTGGCGACCGACAGCATCAGCGTGCGGATCGCGAACAGCTCGCGCGGCTGGATATTGGCGAGCAGACCATAGACCGCGGTGGTGATCAGCCCGACCCCGCCGCCGAAATAGCCGCCGTAAACGCCCAGCACCGATTGCGCGCCGACCAGGGTGCGCTTGCCGATCGTCACCCGCGCGTGCAGCCAGTCCGCGGCGCTCCGCCCGAACAGCATCACGACGAAGGCGAACAACAGCAGCCACGGGACGATGATGTCGAACATGTCGCTCGGCGTCAGCACCAGCAACAAGCTGCCGCCAATCCCGCCGACAAAGGTGATCGCCGCGAGCAGCACCACCGACAGGCCCGCTACCGGCCCCAGCTCCTTGCGAAACCCCCAGGCGCTCGCCGCCGCGCCGGGCAGCAGCGCGACGTTGGAGGTGGCGTTGGCGATATTAGCGGGCAGTCCCAGCGCGATCAGCGCGGGCAGCGTTGCGAACGATCCCCCGCCCGCCAGCCCGTTCATCGCCCCGCCGACGATTCCGGCGGCGGCAGCAAGCAGCAAATCAGGCAGATCGATCAACGCATCACCCCGGCTACAGGCGTTGCGCCTGCCTCACGAGGTCGCGGCTTTCGCCGGGATGACGCAGGGGGTCAACCCAACGCGGCCTGTTTCTCCTCGGCCAGCCGGTCGAGCTCGGCGCGCGACTTCTTTTCCGCCGCGGTCTTGAGCTGGCCGCATGCCGCGTCGATGTCGCGGCCGCGCGGGGTGCGGGCGGGCGCCGAGATGCCCGCACCGAACACGATCTCCTGAAACGCGCGGATACGCTCCGGCGTCGAGCATTCGTACGGCGCGCCCGGCCAGGGGTTGAACGGGATCAGGTTGACCTTCGCGGGAAGCTTGTACTTCTTGATCAGCCGGACCAGCTCGCGCGCGTCCTCGTCGCTGTCGTTCTTGTCCTTGAGCATGACGTACTCGAAAGTGATCCGCCGCGCGTTCGAGGCGCCGGGGTAGGCGGCGCAGGCGGCGAGCAGCTCCTCGATGCCGTACTTGCGGTTGAGCGGCACGATCTCGTCGCGGACATCCTTGGTCACAGCGTGCAGCGACACCGCCAGGT
>DATIGZ010000343.1:0-3312 GCA_035481255.1 Sphingomonas sp.
GCCCATGCACTGTTCGACCGGTCGGACTATGCGCTCTATCACGCCAAGTCGCACGAGCGGGGCGAATGCGTGATCTTTTCCGCCGAGCATGAGGCGATGATCCGCGACGAATTGCAGCTGGAAGCCGCATTCCGCACCGCCGATCTGAATGCCGAGCTGTCGCTGTTGTTCCAGCCCATCTACGAAACGCGGAGCATGACGCTGGCCGGGGTCGAAGCGCTGGCACGATGGCATTCGCCGCAACTGGGCCTCGTGATGCCCGACCGGCTGATCGCAATGGCCGAGCGGCTCGGGCTGATCAATCAGGTGACGCTGATCCTGTTCGCCAAGTTGCTGGCCAAGGCAGCGCAACTACCGCCCTCGGTCAGTGTGTCGTTCAATCTGTCGGTCCATGACGTCGCGTCGCCCGAAACGATCCGCGAACTGACCCGGATGATCGTCGCGAGCGGGCTGCGCCCGGAGCGGCTGATGTTCGAGATCACCGAAACGACCTTGATGTCCGATATCGACGGCGCACGCGCGGCGTTGGGGCAGCTGCGCGGGCTTGGCGTCCGCATCGCGCTCGACGATTTCGGCACCGGCTATTCAAGCCTCGGCATGCTGCACCAGATCCCGCTCGACACGCTCAAGGTCGATCGTAGTTTCGCTGCGGGCATGACCACCCAATCGGGACGCGCGATGATCGCGGCGATCCGCGGGCTCGCCCAGTCGCTCAACCTCGACTGCGTGATCGAGGGGATCGAAACCGAGGCGCAGTTGATGGAGGCCAGCCTGCTCGGCTGCCGCTATGCTCAGGGCTATCTGCTCGGCCGTCCCGCGCCGATGGGCAGCGTGCTCCGCGGCATCCGTGAGGCGGCGCCGGTGACGCTGCCCGCGCCCGAACGGCCGCAGCTACTGTCCGCATCAGCGCAGTTGCACTGACCGCGCCGCTCAGTCTGCGCCGCGTTCCTCCAGCATCTTGATGATGCCCGAGAAATCCATGCCCGCATGCCCTTCATCGGCGAATTTGGCGTAGAGTTCGGCGGCACGCGCGCCCATCGGCGTGTCGGCATCAACCGTCTGCGCCGCCTCCATCGCCAGCTTGAGATCCTTGAGCATCAGTCCGACCGCGAAGCCGCCCTGATAGTCATTGTCGGCGGGCGATTTGGGGCCGACGCCGGGCAACGGCGCGTAGCTGGTCATCGACCAGCTCTGTCCCGACGAGACAGAACTGATGTCATAGAAGGTCTGCGGATCGAGGCCGAGCTCGCGCGCGAGCAAGAACGCCTCACAGGTCGCGACCATCGTCGCGCCGAGCAGCATGTTGTTGCAGATCTTCGCCGCCTGCCCCGCGCCATTGCCGCCGGCATGGATCACAGCCTTGCCCATGTCGGACAGGAACAGCTCGGCGCGTTCGAACGCCGCATCGCTGCCGCCGACCATGAAGGTGAGCGTACCGCCCGCCGCCGCCGCGATCCCGCCGGAAACGGGAGCGTCGACCGCCATCAGCCCCTTGGCCGCCGCCGCATCGGCGACGCGGCGCGCGGTATCGACGTCGATCGTCGAGCAATCGATGAGGATCGCACCGGTATCCGCCGCGCCGAACACGCTGTCGGCATAGACCTGTTCTACATGCTTGCCTGCGGGGAGCATGGTGATGACCGCTTCCGCGCCCGCCGCCGCCTCCGCCGCGCTGGCAACCGGCAGGCATCCCGCCGCCTTGGCACGGGCTAGCGCCTCTTCGCTCAAGTCGAACGCGCGGACGTCATGCCCCGCCTTTGCCAGGTTGGCGGCCATTCCGCCGCCCATGTTGCCGAGACCGATAAATCCTACGCGGGCCATCTTCCTGCTCCACCTTCGTCACCCCAGCGAAAACTGGGGTCTTGCGCCGCATGAAACCCCAGCTTTCGCTGGGGTGACGGCTAGTTCACTTCCCCGTCCACTTGCCCGGACGTTTCTCCACGAACGCCGCCATGCCTTCCGTCTGGTCCTGCGACCCGAACAGGCCATGGAAAAGGCGGCGTTCGAACTGGACGCCTTGCGCCAGCCCGGTTTCGAACGCTGCGTTGACCATTTCCTTGTTCGCCAGCACCGCCAGCGGGGCCATCGCGGCGATGCTCGCGGCGGTCTTGAGCGCGTCGTCGAGCAGATCGGCGGCGGGGACGATGCGGGACACGAGCCCGGCACGCTCGGCTTCCTCGGCGCCCATCATGCGGCCGGTCAGGCACATCTCCATCGCCTTGGCCTTGCCCACCGCGCGGGTCAGGCGCTGCGAACCGCCCATGCCGGGAGCGACCGCGAGCTTGATCTCGGGCTGACCGAACTTGGCCGTATCGGCGGCGAGGATGAAGTCGCACATCATCGCCAGCTCGCACCCGCCGCCGAGCGCAAAGCCCGATACGGCGGCGATGATCGGCTTGCGGGTGCGTGTGAACTGGTCCCAGCCCGCGAAGAAATTGTGGCCGTACATGTCGGCGAAACCCTGTGCCTGCATCTCCTTGATGTCGGCCCCGGCTGCGAACGCCTTTTCGCTGCCGGTGAGGACCGCGCAGCCCTGTGACGGGTCGGCATCGAATGCAGTCATTGCGGCGAGCAGTTCCGACAGAACCTCGCCGTTGAGCGCGTTGAGCGCCTGGGGCCGGTTGAGCGTGACCAGCGTGACGGCGCCGCGCTGTTCGACCAGGATGGTGTTGTAATCGGTCATCTAAGTTCCTCCTGTCGTCATCCCAGGCTTGATCCGGGACCCAGCTGCCTTGAGCCGGTCGAAGTAGCGGGACCCCGGGTCAAGCCCGGGGGGTGACGATGTGGTTCAAGCGGGTCTCCACGCCTCGCCTTCGGGCAGTGGGGCGAAAATCTGGTCGATCAGGTGATCGCTGACGCCATCCGGCGCCGCGGGGTTCCACCGCGGCGCATTGTCCTTGTCGATGATCAGCGCGCGGACGCCTTCGATGAAATCGTGGCGCTGCACGACACGGGTGGCGACCGCATATTCCTGCCGCATCTCGTCCTCGAAGGTCGGCATGGTCGCGCCGTCGAGCAGCAGCTTGAGGCTGACCTTCATCGATTGCGGCGATTTGCCGTTCAGCGTCATGAGCTGTCGCGCCGCCCACTCCCCGCCGTCGCTGGCGAGCGCGGCAAGAATGTCCTCAAGCGTATCCGAAGCGAACAGCCGGTCGATATCGATGCGCTGGGCTTCGATCGCCGCCATGGGGGCGGCCACCGACAGCGCCTCGAGCACCGAGCCAATTGCCTGCGGATCGGCGAGGATGCGCGCCTTGGCGTCATCCAGCGCTTCCGCGGGCAGATAATGGCTGGCAAGGCCGAGCGCCAGGC
>DATIGZ010000344.1:0-2028 GCA_035481255.1 Sphingomonas sp.
CGCGTTCGAGCCGGCGGCACCCGCATTGTCGCGAGTCGATGCGCTGTGCGGGATGGCGCGCGACCTTATCTCGAACCGCGGTGAGGCATCCGGCGTCGCCATCGCGACCGACTTGCTGCGGTCGTACGACGCCGCGGGTAAGGACGAGCGCGCCGAGTTCTTCCTGGCGCTGTCGCGTGACTTCAACCCCGATCGGACGACTCTCGACGCGGCCTGGGCAAGATTCCAGGTGGAAGGCTGGGCCGCGCACCCCGTACTCGCCAGCGCGATCGAAGCGCCGCGGCAGGAGCTGTTCCGCCGCCTCAACCTCGCGCCGGGCGGCACCGCCGCGCTGGTGCGGATGCGGGAGGATCTGCTCGGCATGCGCGGGCAGCCCGGAGTGGCTCTGGCCGAGGCCGATCTCGCGCACCTGCTCCAATCGTGGTTCAACCGCGGTTTTTTGTCGATGCGGGCGATCAGCTGGTCTTCGCCCGCCAGCCTGCTCGAGCGCGTGATCCGCTATGAGGCGGTGCACGATATCCGCGATTGGACGGACCTGCGCAGCCGTCTCGATCCACCCGATCGGCGATGCTACGCCTTCTTCCACCCCGCGATCCCGGATGATCCGCTGATCTTCGTCGAGGTCGCGCTGACCCGCGAGGTGCCCGGCAGCATTCAGGCACTGCTGGCGCCGGACCGCGTGCCGCTCGCCAACGCGGATGCGACCACCGCGGTCTTCTACTCGATCAGCAACTGCCAGCCGGGCCTGCGCGGCATTTCGTTCGGGCACTTCCTGATCAAGCAGGTCGCGACCGATCTGAAACGCGAAATCCCGACGCTCGAGCGTTTCGTGACGCTCTCGCCGATCCCTGGCTTCATGGGGTGGCTGCGTGACCGGGATGCGGAGTTGGCGGGACAAGCCGGAGCGGACGCGGAAGCGCAGCGCGGCCAGCTGCTCGCACAGGCCGTGCGGTATTTCCTCGACGCGAAGGATGGCGAGGGCCGTCCGATCGACCCCGTCGCGCGCTTCCATCTCGGCAATGGCGCGCGACTGGAGCGGCTCAACTGGATGGGCGATACCTCGCCCAAGGGGCTGCGGCAGAGCGCGGGGATGATGGTCAACTATCTCTACGACCTGCCCGCGATCGAGGAACTGCACGAACGCTTCGCCAATCACGGTTCGATTGCGACCGGCAAGCCTATTCGGCAACTGATTTCCAGCCTGAACGCAGGCGATACCAAGCTGATGGAACGACACGGATGAGCAACCTCTATGCGCGCCTTTCGATGCAATTCCCGAGCGATGCGGCACGGCCCTTCGCCTGGCTGCCGGACGGCGACGTGCTGAGCTATGGCGATGTCGAGGCGGCATCGGCGCGCTACGCCAACGCGCTGCGCGACCGGGGCGTCGCGATCGGCGACCGGGTGGCGGTTCAGGTCGAAAAGAGCATCGAGATGCTGATGCTGTACCTCGGCTGCCTGCGGGCGGGGGCGGTGTTCCTGCCCCTCAACCCGGCTTATACGGCGGGCGAGCTTGATTATTTCATCGGCGATGCGCAGCCCGCGCTGATCGTCTGCGACCCCGGCGCGGTGGCCGCAATCGCGGCGCTGCCGGCGGCGGCGGGTATTACGATCGAGACGCTCGACGCGATGCGCGGTGGTACGCTGGCCGAGCTGGCGCGCGACGCGTCGGCCGTGTTCGATACGGTCTCGCGTGAGGATGATGATCTCGCCGCGATCCTCTATACATCCGGCACGACGGGGCGATCGAAGGGGGCGATGCTCAGCCACGATAATCTCGCCTCGAACGCATTCACGCTACGCGAGGCATGGCGGTTCACCGGTGAGGACGTGCTGCTCCACGCGCTGCCGATCTTCCACACCCACGGCTTGTTCGTGGCGACCAACATCACGCTCGCGAGCGGCGCTTCGATGATCTTCCTGCCGCGCTTCGATACCGCCGGGGTGATGGCCGCGCTGCCGCGCGCGAGCGTGATGATGGGCGTCCCCACATTCTACCTCCGGCTGCTCGGCGAGGCCGGGTTCGAC
>DATIGZ010000345.1:0-4489 GCA_035481255.1 Sphingomonas sp.
TCCTCCAGATGCGCGATCAGCGCGGGGCCGGAGTACCAAGGCGTATTCTCGCTCGCCGCCGTGATGTTGTCGCCCTTGAAGCCCGAGATCGGGATCGCGGTGAATACGTCGATGCCGATGCTGGTGGCGAACTCGCGATACTCGGCGACGATGTCGTCGAAGATCTGCTGGTCGTATCCCACCAGATCCATCTTGTTCACCGCCAGCACGATGTGGCGGATGCCGATCAGATGGGCGAGGAAGCTGTGCCGTCGGGTCTGGGTCAGCACGCCCTTGCGCGCGTCGATCAGGATCACGGCGAGGTCGGCGGTCGATGCGCCGGTCACCATGTTGCGGGTGTACTGCTCGTGCCCCGGCGTGTCGGCGACGATGAATTTGCGCTTCTCGGTGGCGAAGAAGCGATAGGCGACGTCGATCGTGATGCCCTGCTCGCGCTCGGCGGCGAGGCCGTCGACCAGCAGCGCGAAATCGATCTCCTGTCCCTGCGTGCCGACGCGCTTGCTGTCGGCCTCCAGCGCGGCAAGCTGATCCTCGAAGATCATCTTGCTGTCGTAGAGCAGGCGGCCGATCAACGTGGACTTGCCGTCGTCGACCGATCCGCAGGTGATGAAGCGCAGTAGCGACTTGGACTGATGCTGCGCCAGATAGGCGCCGATGTCGGACGCGATCAGCGCGTCGGGGCGATAGCTGGAGGTCATCAGAAATACCCCTCCTGCTTCTTCTTCTCCATCGATGCGGCCTGATCGTGGTCGATCGCGCGGCCCTGACGCTCGCTCGTGGTGGTCAGCAGCATTTCCTGGATCACCTCGTCCAGCGTCGCGGCCTCGCTCTCCACCGCGCCGGTCAGGGGATAGCAGCCCAGGGTGCGGAAGCGGATCGATCGTTCGACCGGCACTTCGCCGTCCAGCGGGAAACGCTCGTCGTCGACCATCAGCGTCAGGCCGCCGCGGACCACGGTCGGGCGCGGCGCGGCGAAATAGAGCGGGACGATCTCGATATTTTCTGCTCGGATATACTGCCAGATGTCGAGCTCGGTCCAGTTTGAGATCGGGAAGACCCGCATGCTCTCGCCCTTGGCCTTCCTGGCATTATAGAGCCGCCACAGCTCGGGCCGCTGCGCCTTGGGATCCCAGCGATGGCTGGCGGAGCGGAAGCTGAACACGCGCTCCTTGGCGCGGCTCTTCTCCTCGTCGCGCCGCGCGCCGCCGAACGCCGCGTCGAAGCCATATTTGTCGAGCGCCTGCTTGAGCCCTTCGGTCTTCCACATGTCGGTGTGCAGCCCGCCATGGTCGAACGGGTTGATCCCGCGCGCCTCGGCCTCGGGGTTGCGGTGGACCAGCAGCTCCATCCCGGCGTCGCGCGCGGCGCGGTCGCGCAGCGCGTACATGTCGCGGAACTTCCAGGTCGTATCGACATGGAGGAGCGGGAAGGGCGGGGGCGCGGGGTAGAAAGCTTTCTTGGCGAGGTGCAGCATCACAGCGCTGTCCTTGCCGATCGAATAGAGCATCACGGGACGCTCCGCTTCGGCCACGACCTCGCGCAGAATATGGATGCTCTCGGCCTCTAGCCGGGCAAGATGGGTAAGCGACTGCATGGCCGCCGACTTAGTCACACGAACCCGGCGCTGCGATCTAGATAAAGTTTAGGCCGCTTGAGGCCAGAGCGGGGCGGCGGTTACGCCACGTCCTTGCGCTCCAGCCGCCAGCCTTCCGGACCCTTGACCATCGGTACGCCGCATCCCTTGCAGCGGCCGCGATACCAGCTGGTGCCGCTGGTTATGACTGTGGAGCGATCTCGCTCGTGTTGGCCGAACGCGCAGCGCGCGAGTTGGACAATGTTCATTTGACGCCAATCCTTCGCCGGGAAGTGGCGTCAGTACACACCTAATCTTTCGTTACAGGGACAGGCGTATTCGTTCAGCCGTTGCTGTCCTGCCGTGGCTTGCCGACACCGACGATCCGGAAGCCGGCACGTTCCGCTTCAGCGGCGGGATAGATATTGCGCAGATCGATCAGCAGCGGCTCGTTGAGCAGCGACTTCATCCGGTTGAGGTCGAGCGCGCGGAATTCGTCCCATTCGGTGACGATCACCAGCGCGTCGGCGCCCTCCGCCGCGGCATAGGGGCTGGCCGAGAACTCGACATCCTTGATCACCAGCCGCGCCTGCTCGACGCCTTCGGGGTCGAACGCCTTCACGGTCGCGCCCGCGTCCTGCAGCGTCTGGATGATCGCGATCGACGGCGCGTCGCGCATGTCGTCGGTATTGGGCTTGAAGGTGAGGCCCAGGATCGCGACGGTCTTGCCGCGGACCTCGCCGCCCATGGCCTTGATGACCTTGCGGCCCATGGCGCGCTTGCGCTGGTCGTTCACCTGAACGGTCGCTTCGACGATGCGCAGCGGTGTCTCAGCGTCGTCCGCGGTCTTGAGCAGCGCCAGCGTGTCCTTGGGGAAGCACGATCCGCCATAGCCGGGGCCTGCATTCAGGAACTTGCGGCCAATGCGGTTGTCCATGCCGATTCCGCGCGACACCTCCTGCACGTCCGCGCCGACCTGTTCGCACAAATCGGAGATCTCGTTGATGAAGGTGATCTTGACCGCGAGGAACGCGTTGGCGGCGTATTTGATCAGCTCGGCGGTGCGACGGCCGGTGAACATCACCGGCGCGGACTGGTTGAGCGACAGCGGGCGATAGATGCCGCGCATCACGTCGCTCGCGCCTTCGTCCTCGCTGCCCACGACGACGCGGTCGGGGCGCTTGAAATCCTCGATCGCCGCGCCTTCGCGCAGGAATTCGGGGTTGGAGACGACCTTGATGCCCTTGTCCGGCGCGATCCGCTCAACGATGCGCTCGACCTCGTCGCCGGTGCCGACCGGGACGGTCGACTTGGTGACGATCACCGCCGGCCCCTCCAGCGCGGCCACGATCTCCTCGGCAGCGGCGAAGACATAGGACAAATCAGCATGGCCGTCGCCGCGGCGGCTGGGTGTGCCGACGGCGATGAACACCGCGTCCGCGCCCTTCACGCCCTCGGCCAGGTCGGTGGTGAAGGACAGGCGCCCGGCCTGTACGTTCGACGCCACCAGCTCGGCCAGACCCGGCTCATAGATCGGCATCACATTCTGATGCAGCAACTCGATCTTGCGCGCGTCCTTGTCCACGCAAACCACATCGTGCCCGAAGTCGGAGAAGCACGCCCCCGAAACAAGGCCCACATAGCCGGTGCCGATCATCGCAATACGCACGCCAAAGCCCTTTCGCTGAACGTCTGCGCGCTCTTAGCGCAACAGGGGTGGACGGCAAGTGGTGCCGGCCCGGTCCGGCGGGGACCGCCCGGCGCCCGGGCATGAAAAAACGCGCAATCCGTCAGGACGCGCGCTGTCATCACCAGAATGTGATCGTCAGGAAGAAAGCCCGGACGGGACATGAGCCGCAGACCATCCGCGACGCCGCCCACCCGGGCTATCCGGGGTTACCAGGGGCGAAGGTCTTCGCCGTAGCCTTCCCGAAAAAGGAAATCGAACATTCATTTTCTCCCATCGTGCGCATTGCGCGCACGCTCGAATGATTAATTGAAAATTAACTCTGAATCAAGGTGCTGCGGCGTGACGCTACGACCCGCATCCCCGCGCCGGTCGTTTCGTCCTTAAGAGTTCCTTCAAGAGTGCAGGTTATTCGCGGACCTGATGTCCGAGCGTGTCGAACCCGCCGTTGCCACGAATCCGCCGCTTGAGGCGGGGGAGACGCTGTCGGCCGGGCTTCCCGCCAGGCTGGACGCGCCGATGCCGCTCGCGCTCCCGCGCGGCCGTTCACCGATTTCGCGGCGTGAGGCGGACGGTGGTCCCGCCAGCGGGCTGTGGCGCGCGCTTTCCCTCTGTGAAATCGCCAATTTCCAATCGCTTCGTCGCCATCTCGGGCGGCCCCGCGCGGATACACTCGTGCGCGATCTGGCCGACCATATCGGGCGGATCGAACCCGACGTTCGCCTCGCCGCGGCTGGCCGTGCGCTGCTCGAGCTTTCGTTCGAAGCGGATTCCGCCGAGTCGGCGACCGCGGTGATCGAGCGGCTGGCGCGCGAATTCACCCGGACCGTCGATCTCGACGGCGAACGTCATGTCATTCAACTGCGCTGGGGTGTCGCGGCGGCGCCCGCGCTGGATGATGATGAAGTGCGGCTGACCGAGGCCGCGGAATCCGCGCTGGCACAGGCGCGCACCGAGTCGCGTATCGTGATGCTCGATCTGTCACAGACCGATATCGCGTTCGATCGGCTCGCGCTGATTCGCGAATTGCCCCGCGCGATCAATTCGGGCCAGCTTTTCCTGCAATATCAGCCCAAGGTTCATGTCCGGAAGGAAGCCGTGACCGGCGCCGAGGCGCTGGTGCGCTGGCGCCATCCGGTGCGCGGGCTGATCCTGCCAGGCGACTTCATCTCGGCCGCCGAAGAGGGGGGCGAGATCGCTGGCCTCACGCTGTGGACGCTGCGCCAGGT
>DATIGZ010000346.1:0-6323 GCA_035481255.1 Sphingomonas sp.
GGCCGGGGCGAGCCGGTGCGGGTGCCGTATTGCGCGACGATCGCGCGTTCGGCCTCCTCATCGGGATAGTCGATCGCGAGCTTGAACAGGAAACGGTCGAGCTGCGCTTCGGGTAGGGGGTAGACGCCTTGCTGCTCGATCGGGTTTTGCGTGGCGACGACGGTGAAGTGGTCAGAGAGTTTTTCGGTGCCACCGTCGATGGTTACGGACCGTTCCTGCATCGCTTCGAGAAGTGCGGCCTGAGTCTTGGGCGGGGTGCGGTTGATCTCATCCGCCAGCAGCAATTCGGTGAACACCGGACCCCGCTTCAACTCGAAGGTCGAGGTCTGGAAGTTGAACAGGCTGGTGCCGAGAATGTCGCCGGGCATCAGATCGGGGGTGAACTGGATACGCCCGAATTCGAGGCCGAGCGTGCGCGCGAAGCTCTGCGCGAGCAGCGTCTTGGCGGTGCCGGGTGCGCCTTCGAGCAGGACATGGCCGCCCGAGAGCAGCGCGATGGTGAGCAGGCGGGTTGCCGTCGACTGGCCGACGACGGCTTTTGCCACCTCGCCCTCGATCGCCGCGCCCAATGCGCGGACGTCTTCCAGCTTCATGCCTTCACTTCCTTTCGCCAATCGTCGAGTTTCTGCGCCGCATGGAGCAGTTCCGCCTCGGTTTTCGCGTTGCGCACGCGGTCGATCGAGGCGGCATAAGGGGTATCGGTACGCAGCGCGTCGAGATGCGCGTCGAGTGCTTCGCCTTGCAGGGTGCGGGGGAGGGCGAGGCGGCGCGCGGCCCAGTCGCGGATTGTATCGGCATAGGCATCGCCACCCTCCCGCACGCGCCCGGCCCGGCGGGCGAGGCCGACGATATTCTCGATCAGCGCGCGCTTGCCGAACGCGACCGCGCGCGGTTCGCGGCGGGGCGGGCCGAAGCGCGCCCAGGTGGCAATCCCGGCGAGCAGCGCGGCGGCGAACAGCGCGAGCGTGACGCCGAGGAAGGGCGGCTCGAACATCAGCTGAGCGAGGTTGCGGCCGCCCGCGCCGTAAGGGAGCATCGTATCGAACACGACCGTGCCCGGATTGTCGGGATCGAGCGCGGCGACCAGCGCGACAGAGGCGAACGCGTTCTGGCGTTCGGCAATGCCGAGATTGTTGAGCAAATCGGGGTCGGCGAGGATGTAGATATGCTTGTCCCGCACCTCGGCCAGCACCGCGCTGCCGTCCGGCGCGGTGATCAGCGGATAGAGCTTGTCGCCGTTGATGGCCTGAACCGTCTCGGGGGTCTTGAAGGGCCGCAGATCAAGGCTGGTGGGGTAGAGCAGCTTTGCCTTGCGGAGTTGGCGCACCTCGACCTTCGTCACCGGTTCCAGCATCCTCGCGATGAGCTTGGGCGGGGCGACGAAGAGCCGTTCCTCCCGCGTCTGGCGGAGCTTTTGCGGGCGGGTGACCCATTTGGGGAGGACGATCAGCACGGGCGCCGTTTCGCCGGCCGCATCCTTCAGCGCGTCGTTGAGCTCGGCGGGTTTGGTGCGCAGATTGGGCGTGAAGATCATCAGCCCGCGTTCCGGTCGGGCCGCGGCGTCCGCCGAGAGCGAGACGGTTCCGCCCGATTTTTCGATCAGGTCGCTCAAACCGCGAAAGCCGGTGGCGAAGCGTGACGTGGGGCTGGGGATGTTGGCGCGCTGACTGTCGATCCGCTCGCCATAGGCATTGACCAGAAGGAAACCGAGCATCAGCGCGAGTCCGGCCGCGATCAGCAGCAGCACGGTGCGCGTGCGGAAGGGGCTGGCGGTCTCGCTGCTCATCGTTTGCCGAGCGCGAAGCCCGCATAGTCGGCGCGCGCGCGCGTCCAGTCCGGCTCACCCAGCGCGCTGCCGCCGAACAGGCTGCGCTCGACATCGGCGACGATGCGACGGAACACCGTGCGGGCAGTGTCGGGCAGGCTTTCGAAGGCCGCGATATCCCGGCTGGTGAGCGACGGGCGGAGCGAATCGCCGCGCCACTTCTCGATGTCCTCGATGCTGCGATGGAGGATCAGGCGCACGGCTTCGGCATAGCGACCGGCGGAGGCGAGCCGGTCGGCTTCGTCGAGCAGTGCGCGGGCGGCACCGGCTTCGGGCGCCCAGCGTGCAGGTTCGGGGCTGCCCTCGGCCCGGCGGAGCAGCCGCGCGGCGAGCCATTCGCGCGCGGCCGGGAACAGCGCGAGGAGAAGCGCGATCACCACCGCGGCGATCGCGAGCCACATCAGCACGTACCAGCCGTCGCCGACCCATTCGATGAAGCGACCGAGCGCGGAGAGCAGCTCGAGCAGCCAGCGCGGCGGCGGGGTTCCGGGCTCGACCTGATGCCATGGGAGGTCGAACTGGATCGTGGTGTCCGCGCGGACGGCGCGGTGCGCGGCATCGACGCGCGCAGGATCGCCAAAGGTCGAGGCTGCCGATGCGGCGGCCTCGTTTTGTACGGTCGTTACGGCCGGCGCGGTCGTCACGCGATTCCCCCCATCGCGATGGTTGGAGCAAATAGCCAAATTGCGCGCAACGCTTTTCGCTCCTAACGATTGGGAAACCGGTGGCTTTGTTGCCGGGACAAATGAGCAGGGAGGCTAGCCAAGTTGATCCGGACCATCATCGGCGTCACCGCCGCCGCGAGCCTGGCCGCCTGTGCGGCCAGCGCGGAGGACAAGCCCAAGAGCGCCGCGGCCGATGCGCCGGCGCCGCGCGGGCCGGGCAAGGGTAAGGGGTTCGATCACAACCCCTATCCTTCGACCTACAGGGCCTATCCGGGTACGCCGACGCTGTTGACCAACGTCACCGTCCTGGACGGTGAGGGCGGGCGGATCGACCGGGGCGCGGTGCTGTTCCGCGACGGCAAGATCGTCGAGGTCGGCCAGTCCATCGCGGCGCCCGAGGGCGCGAGCGTGATCGACGGCGGGGGCAAATATGTGACGCCCGGCGTGATCGACGTACACAGCCATCTGGGCGATTATCCCAGCCCCGGCGTGCAGGCGCATTCGGACGGCAACGAGATCACCGGACCGGTGACGGCGGAGGTGTGGGCCGAGCATAGCGTGTGGCCGCAAGACCCCGGCTTCAGCCGCGCGCTGACTAATGGCGGAGTGACGACGCTTCAGATCCTGCCCGGCTCCGCCAACCTGTTCGGCGGACGCAGCGTGACGCTCAAGAACGTCTATGCGCGCACGATGCAGGGGATGAAGTTCCCGGGGGCGCCCTATGGCCTCAAGATGGCGTGCGGCGAAAACCCCAAGCGCGTCTATGGCGCCAAGGGGCGGATGCCGTCGACCCGCATGGGCAATATCGCGGTCGATCGCGGCACCTGGGCCAAGGCTCAGGAGTATAAGCGGCGCTGGGACCGCTATGAGGAAAGGGGCGGCGAGGCGCCGGCGCGCGATCTGGCGATGGACACGCTGCGCGGGGTTCTGGACGGCGAGATCATCATCCACAACCACTGCTATCGCGCCGACGAGATGGCCATCGTACTCGATATGGCGAAGGAGTTCGGGTATAAGGTCGGCACGTTCCATCACGCGGTGGAGGCCTATAAGATCGCCGATCTGCTCAAAGCCAACGGGACGTGCGCCGCGGTATGGGCCGACTGGTGGGGCTTCAAGATGGAGTCCTATGACGCGATCGGCGAGAACCTCGCCATTCTCGAGCGCGAGGGCGCGTGCGGGATGATCCATTCGGACGACGCCAACGGCATCCAGCGGCTCAATCAGGAGATCGCCAAGGTGCGTGCATCTGCGAAGCGCGCCGGGTTCGACGTGTCCGAGGAAGTCGCGTGGAAATGGGCGGCGATCACGCCCGCCAGGGCGCTGGGCATCGACAAGGTCACCGGCAGCCTCAAGGCGGGCAAGATGGCGGACGTGGTACTGTGGAACGGCAACCCGTTCAGCGTCTATACCCGCCCCGAGAAGGTGTGGATCGACGGGGCGCTGCTCTACGATGCGCTTGATCCGAAGCGGAGGCCGGTATCGGACTTCGAGCTGGGCCAGCCCGGTGAGGGAGACGTGAAATGAAGGCGCTCCTTCTGACAGCAGCGGCCGCGCTGGGCGTGACGTTCCCCGCGGCGGCGCAGACCGTGGCGGTGACCAATGCCAGGCTGGTGATCGGCGACGGCTCGGCTCCGGTCGAGGGCGGCACGGTAGTGGTGCGCGACGGACGCGTGGTCGCGGCCGGGCGTGGCGTCGGGGTGCCGGCGGGCGTGCCGGTGGTCGACGCGGGCGGACGCTGGGTGACGCCGGGGATCTTCGCGGGCTTCACCCGCATGGGCATCGTCGAGGTTGACGGGGTCGATCAGACCAACGACGCCGGCGCGAGCAACTCGCCGTTCAACGCCGCGATCGACGTGGTGCCGGCGGTGAACCCCAAGACCAGCGCGATCACGCTCAACCGCGCCGAGGGAATCACTCGCGCCGTGGTGGCGCCGCAGGCCCGCGGATCGATCTTTGGCGGGCAGGGCGCGATCATCGATCTGGGCGCCGATATGGATGCGGTGACGCGGGCGCGGGCCTTCCAGTTCATGGAATATGGCGAGACCGGCGCCGCGCGTGCCGGGGGCAGCCGGCCGGCGGCCTATGCGATGCTCAAGAACATCCTGTTCGAGGTGCGCGACTATGCCCGTGCACCGGGCAGCTTCGCTGATCGCGGCAAGGACGCGCTGCTGACACGGGCCGACGCGCAGGCGCTGGTGCCGGTGGTCAACGGCACGGTGCCGTTGCTGGTGCATGTCGAGCGTGCGTCGGACATCCTCGTCATCCTCGACTTGAAGCGTGAAGTCCCGGGGCTGAAGCTGGTGCTGGTCGGCGCGACCGAAGGCTGGACCGTGGCGCGGCAGATCGCGGCGGCGAAGGTGCCGGTGCTCGCCTCGGCGCTGGCGGATCTGCCGGCGTCGTTCGAGCAGCTCGCCGCGACTCAGTCCAACATCGGGCGGCTTCAGGCGGCGGGCGTCACCGTCGGTATCGGCATGATCAACGACGACGAGACGCGGCAGGCGCGGCTGGTCAAGCAATATGCCGGCAATCTGGTCGCGCTGGGCAAGCTGCCGGGTGCTTCGGGACTGGACTGGGGTCAGGCGTTCGCGTCGATCAGCTCCAAACCCGCCGAGGCGATGGGCATGGGCGGCGAGTTCGGCTCGCTGCGCGCCGGCCGTCGTGGCGACGTGGTCGTGTGGGACGGTGATCCGCTGGAGATCGGCACCGCCGCGGTGCGCGTGTGGATCGACGGGGTCGAGCAGCCGCTTGATACCCGCCAGAAGAAGCTCAAGGAGCGCTATTTCGATCCGAAGGAAGGCGCCTTGCCCAAGGCGTACCAGCGCTGAGCACGATCGAGCAGCCCGGCGGCTTCGCGGCCGAGCCGCGCCGCGCCGGGCGCCCGCGCGATCCCGCCAAATATGGCGCGATCATCGAAGCCGCGCGCGCGGCGTTCTTCGCGCGCGGCTTCCACGCTGCGACGATCGAGGACATCGCGCAGGCGGCGGGAGTGTCCAAGGTCACGGTCTATAGCCGCTTCGGCGACAAGGAGACGCTGTTCGAGGAGGTGATCCGCACCGAGAGCGGGCGGATGGCCGCGGTGTTCGATGACGGCGTCGCGGCGGGCCGGTGTCTCGAGGAACGGCTCAACGCCTATGGCACCGTGCTGATGGAGTTCATCTACAGCGAGGAGCATATCGCGGTCGATCGCGTGCTGATGAACGAGATCGCGCAGTCGCGGCGGCTTGCCGAGCGTTTCTATCAGGCAGGGCCGGCATTGTGTCTGGGCCGCCTCGCCACGGCGCTTGGCGACGCGGCGGAGACAGGCGAGATCGAGATCGACGATCCGTGGCTCGCGGCGGAGGACCTGTGCGGATTGTGGCAGGGCATTTCGGACATGGGGATCAAGCTGGGTCTCGAGCCGGCACCGTCGCCGGAGGCGATCCGCGCGCGCGTTGAACGCGCCACCCGGCTGTTTCTCAAGATGGTCGGATCGAAGCCGTGACGATCGGCGTTATCGCAGCGAAGGAGATGCGAGTGATGCGGAAAATGGGTGTGGCGATGATCGCGGCGCTGCTGCTGAGCGCCTGCGGCGGCGGTGAGAAGGCGGCCAACGAGGCTGCCGTCAACGCGGCCGTGGCAAACGCGGCGGACACGACCAACTATCAGGAAGCGGTGCTGAAGCTGGTTCCGGCACAGCGTGACGGCGTGTTCCTGCGCGCGGTGCGTGATGCCGGGCTGGACTGCCAGGAAGTGACCCAGACCGAGCGCCGCGATCCGATCGACGGCAACCCGACCTGGCGCATCTATTGCGGCAAGACGCCGCACCTGATCACGCTGACCCGCGACGGCAC
>DATIGZ010000347.1:0-5067 GCA_035481255.1 Sphingomonas sp.
GCAATGGCCCGGGCAATATGTCTCGGTGAACTTCTCGCCGCGCCAGTTCCGCCGCCAGAATTTCGTCGGCCATGTCGTCGAGCGCGTCCAGCGCGCCGGGATCGAGCCGAGGCGGCTCCAGATCGAGATCACCGAAACCGCGATCTTCGACAATGCCGAGCGCGCCGCCGACACGCTGTACCGTCTGCGCCAGATGGGTTTCCGCATCGCGCTCGACGATTTCGGCACCGGCTATTCCTCACTCTACAACATCCGCAAATTCGCGCTCGACTGTCTCAAGATCGACCGCAGCTTCATCGATGGCATGGGCAAGGAGCGGGAGAGCGCCGCGATCGTCCATTCGATCATCCATCTCGGGCGCGCATTGGGGCTGGAAGTGGTTGCCGAGGGGGTCGAGACCGACGCGCATCTGCGCGCGCTCCAGCTGGCCGGGTGCAGCCATTATCAGGGCTATTATCTCGCCCGGCCGCTCGAGGCGGACCACTCCGTCGAGCTGGCGCATGCGCGGTTCATGATGGCGGACGCGGGCGATGCCGTCGAAGTCAGCGCAGCGGTGCCGGGTAACGGCACTCAGGGCTGATGCCGCGCTGGCGCACCGCATATGCGCGGCTGCGGCGGCGCATTCCCGTTTCGCTCGGCGCCAAGCTGGTCGCGATCCTGACCGCCGTCGCGCTGCTCGGCGCGGGCGCGGTCACGTTGCTGCTCGCGCTCGTCATCACGCCCGGCTTCGACCAGCTCGAGCAGGCGGCGGTTGACGGGCATGTCGAGCGCACCCGCGCCGCGCTCACCGAATATGCGTCCAAGGTCGAGGCGTCGGTGCGCGACTATGGCGACTGGAGCGAGAGCTACGAATATATGCGCGCGCCGAACAAGGCGTTCGAGGAGGACAGTTTCGCGACCTCCGCGATGATCAACCTTCGCGTCAACGGCATGGCTTATGTGACGCCGGGGGGCGAAGTGGTGATCGCCCGCTGGCTGGATATCGAAAACGGCCGCGACGTGCCCGCGATGCGGGGACGGATGCTCGAAGCGATCGGCCGGATCGATTTCGCCAGGGTGCTTGGCGACGACAGTTCGTCGAGCTTCTATGTTCGCCTGGGCGACCAGATTGCCGCTATCGGCATCGCGCAGGTGCGCCGCACCGATGGCAGCGGCCCTTCGCGCGGGCATGTCGTGATGGCGCGCCTGATCACCTCGAAACAGCTGTCGACCCTGTTGCAGGTCAAGGCGCAGCTCGATGTGCCGCATCCGGTGCCCGATGCGACCGTGACCCGGCACGAACACAGCCTTGCCGTCGCCGTGCCCATCCGTGGCGCGGGTGGCGTGCCGGTGGCGAGCGCGACCTATGAGGTTTCGCGCGACCTGTCGGCGCTGGGTCGTGACATGTTGTTGTTCGCGGTCGGCGGCACGGTGCTGTTGCTGCTGGTGGTGATGGCCGTGCTCAGCCTGATGATCGCGCGGCTGGTGTTGCAGCCGCTCCATCGGGTCGAACGTCATATGGGGGTGGTGCGCCGCTCGGGCGACCTGCTGCCGTTGACCGAAAAGTCGCGCGGCGATGAGATCGGCAGCCTCGTCACCAACTTCAACGCGATGCTGAGTCAGCTCAAGGATCTGCGCGAGCAGGTCGAGGCGCAGTCGTTCAAGCTCGGTCAGTCCGAGAGCGCGGTCGCGGTGATGCACAACGTCCGCAACGCGCTGAACCCGGTCAGCACGGTGCTCAGTCAGGGGCTGGCGCAAGTTCCGGTCGCCGACCGCGCGCTGGTCGACCGCGCGCTCACCGAACTGGCCGATGCGGATATCCCCGCGGCGCGGCGGCAGAAGCTGGTGGCCTTCCTCGCCGCGGCGTTCGCGAACGAAGCGCACGCGCGCGAGGAGCGCGGCGGGCAGATGGCGATCGGCCGCGACGCGCTTCAGAACGTGCTCGAGATTATCGGCAGGCAACAGGAGCAGGCGCACGAACGTCCGCCGCTCGACGCATGCGACGTCACCGACATCGTCGCGCGCAACGCGACGATCGCGCGCTATTCGGGCGGCAGCTCGATCGCTTTCCATTTCCCCTCGCGGCCGCAATGGGCGCTGGCGAACCGCGTGCTGCTCAGTCAGGTGATCGGCAACCTCTTCGCCAATGCCGCCGAGGCGATCGCCGCCACCGGGCACGATCACGGCAGCATTTCGGTCACCATCCGCGAGCTGGACGGCAAGGTCGAAATCTCGATCCGCGACGATGGCGAGGGCTTCGATACCGAGACCGGCTCGAAACTGTTCCAGCGCGGCTTTTCCACTCGCGACAGCAAGATGGGCGGGCTGGGTCTGCACTGGTGCGCCAATTCGATGATCGCGATGGGCGGCAGCCTCGCGCTGCGCAGCGACGGTAAGGGCACCGGCGCGCGCGCGGTGCTGACGCTGCAGGCCTCGGCCCCGGCGCGTGCCGGGATCGCGGCCTAGCAGCGCCGGCCGTTCACTGGTCTGCGGGAGCGGGCGCCTGCTTCAGGCGGCCGGCTTCGAGGATCGGCAGCCCGCCTTCGGTCGGGACATAGATGATCTGCCCCTGCGACTGCTCCAGATTCTGGATGTAGAGATAGCGCAGATAGCCCTCCGGGCCGCCAAGGCTGTCGGCGACGATCCGGTTCGCCTCGGCCAGACCGCGGGCGCGCGCGATCTCCGCATTGGCTTCCAGCGCGGCGGAGTCCATCTTGGCCTGCGCCTCCAGCACCTTGATCTTGCGGTTCTGCGTCGCCTGGGCGAGCTCGGCTTCGCCGGCGGTCTCGGCGTTCCACACGCGAACCGAATTATAGGCGGCGCACGAACCCAGGCCGCCGCCGACCAGAATGATCAGCAGGATGGCGATCGCGCCCGCAAGCCTGACAATGTTTCCGCTCGTACTGCCCATTTTTGTTCCCCGTTTGAAATTGTTCAGCGTCCCCAGCCCGCACGCCTGGGCGGCGCCAGCTCGTCCTTGCGGCGCAGATACGGCGCGACGAGGTTGCGGGCGCGGAAGAATTCCTGACGATCAGGGGCGAGCGTGTCGAAATTGCCGATCACACGGCGGCATCCGTCCGAATTGCACTGACAGATCATGTGCCAGTTCGACTGGGCGAGGGTGGTGGAATAGTCCCAGCTGATCTCGTCACCGCACGCGATGTCGCGGATTGCGACCAGGATCACGCCGTCTTCGGTGAAGCGCAGCCCGGCATTGGGGTTGCAGCTATGATTGACCAGATCGTCGAGCTGCCCCGACGGCCCCATATAATGATCGGGCGTCACCTGAACGAAGCGGTCCTCGCTCCCGCGCATCAGGCTCGGGATTTGCGTCACATGGAAGCGGCGGCCGGTGAAGCGCATCAGCTCGGCTCCCTCGGCGAAGCGGCAGCTCGCGAACACCGCCTTGCCCAGATGGTTCTCGCCCACCGCGAACAGATTGCGGTTAGGCCGGTAGCGGTCGAGGATCAGGAAGCCGCCACCGCCCGGGCTCCGGCGCGTCCAGCCGAGCGAACGCAACGGGTTGATCGTCGTCAGCCCGATCATGAACCAGATGCTGGCGTGGCAGGCCAGTTCGACGAAGATGTACGCGAACTCGTCGACTCCGGTGCCGCCCGCGCGCGCCGCGACCAGCAGCGTGGCGAGGTCGCCCAGTGTCCATAGCCCCCATGCGGGCGTTCGCTCGCGGCTGCGGTCCTTCCATACGCTCGCCCAGGTCGGCCAGAAGCTGACCGGTACCGCCGCGACCACCAGCATGTGCGCCCAGAAGGTTTCGCGGAACGCGACCCACAGGATCAGCGCGATCAGGCACGCGGCCATGCACAGCGATTCCACGGTGTTGGGTTGCGCCCAGTTCGACCGGCGCCACAGCGCGAGCGTGACGACGATGCAGCAGGCGGCGGAAAGCAGGAACACCCCGCTTTGCGGCGATCCCGGGTTCACCGCGTTGTAGGTCAACGCCTCGACCGCCGCCGACGCGCTCCAGATCAGCCACGATGCGCGGTTGGGCTGGACGATCTCACGTCCCAGCCCGAGCAGATAGACCGCATAGGCAGCGAAGCTGAATCCCATCGCGGTCACGAACCAGAAATCGGCCGTCATTCTGCCCCCTTGCCAAGGAGGCGTTTACCTTATTCGCTAACCTTCGTCAAAGCGCGACTCGTGCTGACTCCGCGAGTCGTGGCGAATCAAAGCTCGTGGCGGGCGACCTGTTCGAGCACCGTTTGAGCCAGTTCCCGGCGGCAGATCAGCACGTCCGGAATGCTCGATTTGGGCTGGTTGTAGACGATCGGGGAGCCGTCGATGCGCGAGGCGTGCAGCCCGGCGGCAAGCGCTACCGCGACTGGCGCGCAATTGTCCCACTGATGCTGGCCGCCCGAATGGAGGTAGATCTCCGCTTCGCCCAGAAGCACCGCCATCGCCTTGGCGCCGGCCGATCCCATGCCGATCGTCGGCGCGTCCAGCGCCTGCGAAACCGCGGCGCATAGCGCGCTGGGACGGGTTCGGCTGACCAGCATCCGCGGCGGGGTCACGGCGGGGGCGAGGGGAGGGGGAGCGTCGCTCGACAGCGTGATCCCGCGGCGGGGCAACGCCACCGCGCCGACCGCGGCGGTGCCGTCGATCGCCAGCGCGATATGCACCGCCCAATCCTCGCGCCCTTCGGCGAACTCGCGCGTTCCGTCGAGCGGATCGACGATCCACACGCGGCGCGATTTCAGGCGGACGGAGTCGTCCGCCGACTCCTCCGACAGGATCGGATCGTCCGGCCGCGCGCTGCGCAGCATGTCGATGATTAATCGGTTCGCTTCACGATCCCCCCGCCCCCCATCGGCGTCCTCCGACTGGATCTTCAGCAGCAGCTTGCCCGCGGCATCGGCGACGGCGCGCGCCAGTTGTGCGTCGGTCATGCGCCGGCGCCGTTCGCTACGCGTGACACGGAATTAACGGCGGCGGCGATGCTCGCGGCGTTTGGCCGCGCCATTCCCTGCCATGCGTAATTTATGCCAGCGCGCCTTATGGCGATAGACGAGCGCTGCGCCCGTCGCACTGACAGCCAAAGCGGCGAGGATGCCATAGGCAATCCATTCG
>DATIGZ010000348.1:0-12307 GCA_035481255.1 Sphingomonas sp.
AAGCCGGGCGAGACCGTTGAGCTGGGTTCGAAGGCGCAGGAAATGGCGCTGGTGATCGAAGCGCAGGCGCTGGCCGAGCGTGACATCCCCGACTACGTCGCTCCGGACGGCGCTTCGAAGATCACCTTCACCCGCGTGCCGACCCTCGACGAGGTGCCGTACCCGGTGAAGATGGAACCGAACCTGGTCGTCGAGTTCTACTCGCGCTGATCCGCTTCAAGCGGCCAGTTCGCAAACAAATCGGGGCGGCCTTCGGGCCGCCCCTTTTTGTTTTCGGCTCTTTCTCGTTTCAGGGTGTCTTCAGGAACTCGGCGCTCTTCTGCAGCATCTGCATGCGCGCGTTGCTGTCCTCCAGATAGTGATCCAGCCCCTTGAAGACGACGAGCTCGGACTTCTTGCCGGCTGATTCCAGCCGGCTCTGCATCAGCTGCGCGTGGCCGATCTTGACGTTGCGGTCCATGTCGCCGTGGAACATCAGCACCGGCGCGCTGAACGACGCGGCGCGGCGGGCCGGTGATCCTTCCTCGACATGGGGGCCGCTGCCGACGAAGCGCTCGACCTCATATTTGTAGGACCAGCCATCGGCGTCGGATTTCAGCCGCTCCAGATCGGTCACCGGCGCGATCGCCACGACGCGCTTGAACAGCCCGGTATCGACCGTCGCGGCTTGCAGCGCCGCATAGCCGCCATAGGACCAGCCGACGATGGCGAGCTTGTCCGGATCGGCGATCCCCTGCTTGATCAGCCAGCGCCCGGCGTCGCTGACGTCGCCGATCGCGATCTTCCAGCTCTGAAACCCGTTCGTCCTGAGCCACGCGTCGCCATAGCCGGACGACCCGCGGAAATTGGGACGGATCACCGCGAATCCCTGATTGGCGTAGAATTGCGACAGCCAGTCGAAACCCCATGTGTCGCGCGCGCTCGGTCCGCCATGCGGCAGCACGATCGCGGGCAGCCCCTTGCCGGTGCTGCCCGGGGGAAGCGTCAGATAGGCGGGGACCATCGTTCCGTCGGCGGCGGGATAGAGAATATGGGTGACCGGGGCGAGCGTCGTCTTCTCCAGATGCGGACGCGACAGCATCAGTTCGTTGAGGCTCTTGGTCTTGCGGTCGTACAGGAAGTAGCGGCCGGGATCGATGTCGCTGCCCGCCCAGATCAGCATGCGATTCTCGTCCTCGCTCGAATCGACGACGTGAAGCAGCGGGTATTTGGCGAGCGCGCGGCCCAGCGTACGGGTCATCGCCGCCACCGCCGGATCGAAATAATGCACCGCGCCGATATCGGTCGTGTAGCGCGCGCCGATGATGCGTCCGTTGCGCCCGATCCGCGCGAATCCGGTCACATCGACGCTGTCATGGGCAAAGACGAGCTTTTCGGTGCCGGTGCCGTCAAGCGCGACGGTGTGCGCCGCCAGCCGCCCGTTGACCCGTTTCAGCCCATAGGCGACGTCCAGCGTCGGATCGACGCCATAGGGGTCGAACCCGTCGCGGTCGGCCACGGTGCTGAGCGGCTCCCATGACCGGTCGCCCTTGCGGCGGTAGTAGTAACGGCGCTTGCCGGTCGTATAGCCGCCAAGCTGCTCGTCCTGCATGCCGCGGATCCGCACCGTGCCGCGGCCGTCGGTGATATATTCGACGGCAAAGCGGTTGGCGGCCTCGACCACCTCGCGCTTCAGCGTCACCGGATCGACCGCGTCGACGCCAATGCCTTCGCGGCTCTGCGCCAGCCGCGTTCCGGTCGAGACCTCGGGAACATATTCGCGCATCATCAGCACGCGGTCGGCGCCCGGGTTCCAGTCGATCACCGATCCGCCGAACAGCGTATAGCCCAGCCGCTCGCCGGCGCCCTTGTCGTGCTTGAGCACCGCGACCTTGCTGCCGTCGTCGTTGAACCCGACGATCCGGCTCGCATAGACGACATCGCCTTCGGGCAGGCGCATCGCCGCGATCATGGTGCACAGGATGCGGCTGTTGGTCGCCCAGCGGCATCCCTCCAGCCGGTCGGGATCGCCGTTCACCGACCCCGCGCGCGCGGGCACCGCGTTGGGCGTGTCGAGCGGCACGACATAGACGATCGATCCGCGCGGCCCGACCGGCTCGACGAAGAGCAGCTTGGTGCCGTCGGGCGAGATGCTCATGCTCTCCACCCATTCGCGCATGCCGAACGCTCTTGCCGCATCGAATGTCTGTGCCGCGGCCGGCATCGCTGCCGCGATAAGGCAGCCCGGAATCAACCAGTTACGCATGTATTATTTCCCCCTGTGCCCGGCACTCTGCAACGCGGCGACGCCATTCGCAAGCGATCGGCTTGCTCCCCGCGCCGCCCGCTGCCACAAGTCGCGCAATCATATTACCCGGAGACGGTGCCATGCGTTTTGCCCTTCTTGCCCTGCTGGGCCTTGCTGCGTGCAGCGGCGGCCAGCCCGCCGAGCCCGAGCTGCCCGCGATGCCGATGGAGACGATGAAGGAGACGACGCGTGTTCTCTCCTCCGATGAGTTCGAGGGCCGCGCGCCCGGCACCGCGGGCGAGAAGAAGACGCTCGATTACCTTGTCGGGCAATTCCAGAAGGCGGGGCTTCAGCCCGGCAATAACGGCAGCTGGTTCCAGGATGTGCCGCTCGTCGCGATCACCGCGAAGAACGTGTCGGATCTCTCCTTCACCGGCGGGGCGCAGCCGATCAGCCTGAAATACGGTCCCGAATTCGTCGCCGGCACCTATCGCGTGACGCCGAAGATCGCGGTCAAGGACAGCCCCGTCGTGTTCGTCGGCTACGGCATCAACGCGCCGGAAAAGGGCTGGAACGACTATGCCGGCGTCGATGTGAAGGGGAAGACCGTCGTCATCCTCGTCAACGATCCCGACTGGCAAACGGCGGAGGCCAAGGGCGAGTTCAACGGCCGCGCCATGACCTATTACGGCCGCTGGACCTATAAGTTCGAGGAAGCCGCGCGTCAGGGCGCCGCCGCCGCGATCATCGTCCATCAGACCGAACCCGCCGCCTATGGCTGGAACGTCGTCCAGTCGAGCTGGACCGGCGAGCAGCAGGTCGCCGACGCCGCCAACGGCCATGCCGATCAGTCCGCCGCGATCGGCTGGATTCAGCTCGACAAGGCCAAGGCGCTGTTCGCATCGGCGGGTCAGGACTTCGACAAGCTCGCCGCCGCCGCCAAGGTGAAGGGCTTCAAGCCCGTCGCACTCGGCGACGTGAAGGCGTCGGTCAGCTTCGACAACGACATCCGCAAGCATGCGTCGAAGAATGTCGTCGGCATCCTCCCGGGCAAGACGCGTCCCAACGAATATGTTCTCTACACCGCGCACTGGGACCATCTCGGCCGCTGCGAGGCCGCGCCCGACGGCGACGACATCTGCAACGGCGCGATCGACAATGCCACCGGCACCGCCGCGCTGGTCGCGCTCGCCGAAGCCAATGCCAAGGCCGGCGCACCCGACCGCACGCTCGTCTTCCTCGCCGTCACCGCCGAGGAATCGGGCCTGCTCGGCTCCAAATATTATGGCGACAACCCGATCTTCCCGCTCGCCCAGACGGTCGGCGGGGTGAACATGGACGCGCTCAACCTGACCCCGCCGGCAAAGAATGTCGTGGTGATGGGCAAGGGCAAGTCGGGCCTCGACGCCTATCTCGACCGCGCGCTCGCCAAACAGGGCCGCGTCGCCAGCGCCGAGCCGACCCCGGAAAAGGGCTTCTACTACCGCTCCGACCACTTCATGCTCGCCAAGCACGGCGTGCCGATGCTCTATTTCGACGCGGGTGACGATCTGGTCGAAGGCGGCCCCGAAGCAGGCAAGGCCGCGGCGCAGGACTATGAGAAGAACCGTTACCACGGCCCCAAGGACGAGTTCGATCCGAACTGGAACTGGGCCGGCGTCGAGAAGGATCTGCAGATCTATTACGCGGTCGGCCGCATGCTCGCGACGGGCGGCGACTGGCCCAACTGGAACGAGGGCGACGAATTCCGCGCCGCCCGCGACAAGTCACGCCAGGGAGCGAAGTAAGCGTATATGAAGCCGACGCCGCCGCCCGAATGGGCGATGCACAAGGCCGTGTGGATCGGTTTCCCGAGCCATCCCGATCTGTGGGAATCGCTGAACGCCGCCCGGGCGGAGGTCGCCGCCTTCGCGCGCGCGGTCCATGCCGGCGGCGCGGGTGAGCAGGTGCTGCTCGTCGCCGCGGACGAGGAAGCCGGCGCTGCCGCGCGCCTGCTCGCCGGCGCCTCCGCCAAGGTCGTGGTCGCGCCGTTCGGCGACATCTGGCTGCGCGACACGGGCGTCATCCTCGACGATCAGGGTACCGGCCACGCCTTCCGCTTCAACGGCTGGGGCGGGAAGTACGAATATGCCGGTGACGAGGAAGTCGGCCGCCTGCTCGCTGACAAGCGTGGTATCGAGGTCGAGCCGCACGACTGGGTGCTCGAGGGCGGCTCGATCGACTGGGACGGCACCGGCCTTGTCGTCACCACCGAACAATGCCTGCTCAACCGCAACCGCAACCCGCATCTCTCCCAGCGCGAAGCGGAGGAGCGGCTGTACAACGATCTCGGCTTCGATCGCGTGCTGTGGCTCGGCAACGGCCTCGGCAACGATCACACCGACGGTCATGTCGACAACCTCGCCCGCTTCGTCGGTCCCAACCGGCTGGCGATTCCGGTGCCCGAGGAAAACGACCCCAACTGGCTGGTCTATCAGGACGCCAAACGCCGCGCCGAGGCGTTCGGGGTCGAGGTCGTCCCGATCCCCTCGCCCGGCCGCGTCATCCATGGCGACGAGGTGGTCCCGGCAAGCTATATGAACTTCTACATCGGCAACGCCGCGGTGGTGGTGCCGGTCTATGGCCAGCCCAATGATCGCAAGGCGGTCGAGGTCATCGGCGCGCTCTTCCCCGGCCGCGAGACGGCCGGCCTGCGCGCCGACCATATCCTGACCGGCGGGGGCAGCTTCCACTGCATCAGCCAGCAGATTCCGAAGTAACGCGCACCATCGCCAACCCCTGTCATCCCGGCCTTGTGCCGGGATCCACCGCTCGGCGCGCGATGCGGCACAGGGGATAGGACAGCGCGAGCGGCGAGGTGGACCCCGGCACAAGGCCGGGGTGACGTCAGGGCTGGAACAGCACGCTGCCACCCGCCTATGGTCGCGCCGGACCACCAACGGGGAGCCGGCCGTGAATCCCTTTCCGCATGACATCTTCACCGAACCCGGCGACGTCGATCCCGACACGCTCGCCAATCTCGGGCCGTTGCGGCGGCTGGCGGGGCGGTGGGAGGCGCACAAGGGCGTCGACATCAACCCCAAGGCCGATGCGCCCGAACGGCGTGAGTTCATCGAGCGGATCGCCTTCGACGCGATCGACCCGCAGACCAACGGTCCGCAGCTCTTCTACGGCCTGCGCTACCATATCCACATCACCACCCGGGAAGAGGACATCACCTTCCACGAGCAGGTCGGCTATTGGCTGTGGGAGCCGGCGACGGGCCTCGTGCTCCAGACGCTGGCGATCCCGCGCGGTCAGGTCGCGCTTGCCTCGGGCAAGGCCGGCGCCGATGACGACAGGCTGTCGCTCACCGCGACGCGGGGCGAGACCGAGTACGGCATCTGCTCGACCGCGTTCCTCGAATATGGCTTCCGGACCGACAGTTACAGCATCGATATCGCCTTCGATGGCGACGATGCGTGGAGCTATGACATCCGCACGATGTTGCTGGTTCATGGCCGCCCCGATCCGTTCGAGCATCACGACCGGAACCGCCTGAAACGCATCGCCGCCGGGCGCCCCAACCCGCTCAAGCAAATCCTTGACCGCCGGGCCGCTGCTCACCGGCCGGGATGAACGTGGCGAGCGCCGGGCTGGACTTTGCCGCGGTCTTCGCCAATGCGCTCCGGAAGTTAGAAGTGGGAGAGTGAATGTACGCGTATCTCGCAACCCAGTTCCTCGCGGCGATGGCGGGCATCGGCGGCGCGACCGCGCTGTATGAAGCAGAGGTCAGCCATAACGGACGCGCGCTGACGGTGCGCTATCACGGAACCCCCGACGTGACGTTCCGGCAGGTCGGCCAGTGGCTGCCCAACCGGCCCGGCTCGGCGGTATGCCGCTGGACGGCGCGGCTCGCCGTGCGCCGGGACGTCGTCGGTGCCGAAGGTCCGATTGCCGCATTCGCGCGGCCGGTGCCGGTCGGCGCAACCATCTCAGGCAGCCGCCCGGGCCGGTGCATGACGGCGCGCAAGACGATCGCGCGGGAGGCGGCCGCACGGCTTGGCGGCCGTGAACAGCTTGCGGCGATCGCTTCGGACGACCGGGCGACGCTGGTCGCCGAACTGGACAGCGCGCGTTGAGCATCGCACGCTTGGTGATAACGGGCGCCGCGCTGGTCGCGGCGGCATCGCCCGCGGCGGCGCAGCAGGTCGACGCCTCGCTCGAGATCGCCAGCGATCTGCGCGAGCGCGGGTTGAGCGACAGCGGCGGCAAGGCGACCTCGGCTGCGGCGGTCGGCGTGCAGGCCGGCGGCCTGCGTGCGGACGTGCGCGTCGCGTCTTTGCGCGGCTCGCCGCGGCATGGCGGCGCCGATGCGGGCGTGACGGCCGAACTGTCCTATCGGATCGAACGGGGCGGTTGGACGCTGGACTTTGGCGGCGCGGGCCGCTTGTTCGCCGGTGCCGGCGGCAAGTCCGATTATGGCGAGCTGTTTGCCGCCGCAACCTATCTGGTCGGACCGGTCGAACTGGGCGCGAGCGCCTTCTACGCACCTGAACAGGCCGCGATCGGCGGCGACAATCTGTATCTGCGCGCGCGCGGCCGCGCCGGTCTGCCGGGTACGCCCTGGTCGCTCGCGGGCCATGTCGGCCACAGCAGCGGATCGGTCAGCGATCCGCTGCGTGCCGCGCGGCTGCGCCCCGATGGCAGCTATACCGACTGGTCACTCGGGCTTGAATGGACGCGCGGCATGTTCGGCGCCGGACTGGCCTATAGCGATACCGATATTGAACGGGCGCGCGTGACCTCGCCGTTCGGCGATGCCGCGAACAGCGGTGCGCGGTTGACGGCATCCGCACGGATCCTGTTCTGAAACAGGTGCGAATCCGGCGCGGCTGCCCTAAATAGCCCGCCATGACCCAGATCACCGTCGCCGCGCTCCAGCTCGCCTTCACTAACGACATGGCGGGCAATATCGCCAACGTCACCGATCTCGTGCGCGAGGCGGCGGGGAAGGGCGCTCAGGTCGTGCTGCCCCCCGAACTGTTCGAGGGCGAGTATTTCTGCCGCGTCGAGGACGAGGCGCTGTTCGCCAGCGCGAAGCCGCTCGCGACCCATCCCGCGGTCACCGCGATGCAGGCGCTCGCCGCCGAGCTTTCGATCCATATCCCGACCAGCTTCTTCGAGGCGGACGGACCGCATTTCTACAATTCGCTCGCGATGATCGGGCCGGACGGCACGGTCGCGGGCGTCTACCGCAAGAGCCACATTCCCGACGGCCCCGGCTATGAGGAGAAATATTATTTCCGCCCCGGCAACACCGGGTTCAAGGTTTGGGACGGTCCCGCGTCGGACGCGACGCTCGGCGTCGGCATCTGCTGGGACCAATGGTATCCCGAAACCGCGCGCACGATGATGCTGATGGGCGCGGAGCTGCTTTTCTACCCCACCGCGATCGGGTCGGAGCCCTATGACGCCGATCTCGATACCAGCCGCATGTGGCGCCGCGCGATGATCGGCCATGCCGTGTCCAATGTCGTGCCCGTGATCGCCTCGAACCGTATCGGCACCGAGGGCGACCAGCGCTTCTACGGCCACAGCTTCATCTGCGACGAATGGGGCGACATCGTCGCGGAGTTCGGCGCGGCCGAAACCGGCGTGCTCACCGCCACGCTCGACCTCGACCGTGCGCGCAAACACCGTGCCGGCATGGGCTTCTTCCGCGACCGCCGGCCCGAGCTGTACCGCCGCATGGTCGAGGATATCTGAGAGCGCTGAAGGCCGCGCCGCGACGGCCTGAGCTGCCTTGAAATGTTGGAACCGATTTGCTCCATCATCGTCGATGGAACGGGTCATCCTAAGGGCAATGAGAGTGCATGCCGCCTCATCGCCGCATGACCGCCGCTTCGCCGGCGCGCCGGTGTCGCGGAGCGGTCGCGCGGATGGCGCGTCCCTGCCGCGCCGCTGTGCCGGCGGTGGCGCAAATCGGGCGAGAACCTGCCGCGGACCTGTCGCGTCGCGGGCGCGAACCCGGCGCGGCTGCCGCGAAACCCCGTTTTTGTGTCAGTTTCGTCAACCGCGGCTCCGGGCGGAGCGGCGCGATTCGCCCGTCAGACCGTTCCGCGCAGCGCCAGCGCCCGTTCGAACACCGCCTCGAACATCTCCGCCGTCACCCGCCCGGTATTCTGGTTGTAACGCGAGGGGTGGAAGCTATCGATCAGCACGCGCCCGTCGGGCACGCGATGCTCGGCGAGATGTGCGAAGCGGCATTTAGGCAGTTTGCCGCCGAGGATCTTCACCGCGCTCTGGTGCGCGATCTGTCCCAGCGCGATGTAGATGCGGGCCGGAATGGCGTTGGCCTGCACGTCGGCAAAGGCGCGGCAGGTGCGGACCTCCTCGGGCGTCGGTTTGTTCTCAGGCGGCAGGCATTTGACCGAGTTGATGATGATGGCCCCCTCGAGCCGCAGCCCGTCATCGGGCCGCGATTCGTAAGTGCCTTCGGTGAAGCCGAACTTCGCCAGCGTCGCGAACATGAGATCCCCGGCATAGTCACCGGTGAACGGCCGGCCCGTGCGGTTCGCGCCATGTTTGCCCGGGGCCAGGCCGATGATGCCCAGCCACGCATCGGGATCACCGAACGCCGGCACCGGCGCGTTCCACCAGCCGGGATGCTCGGCCCGCAATTCATGCCGCAACGCCACCAGCCTTGGACAGCGCGGGCAATCATGCGGCGGTTCGGTTGCGGGCAACGGGCTTGGCGGAACCATGCGCCAGCGATAGGCCGTGCAGCGTGACCAGCTCAACCCCGCCGCAGCTTTATGTCATTGCCCTCGGCTCCAACCGCCGCGGCCGTCACGGCGCGCCCGAAGCCGAACTGCGCGCTGCGCTCGCGGCGATCGGCGGGGTGGCCAGGGCTTCGGCGATCATCGCCACCGCCCCGCTCGGCCCCTCGCGCCGCCGTTTCGCCAATGCCGCCGCGCTGATCGAGAGCCGCGAGAGCCCGGCAGAGCTGCTCGCCCGCCTGAAGGCGATCGAACGCGCCTTCGGCCGCCGCCGCGGACGCCGCTGGGACAGCCGCGTGATCGATCTCGACATCATTCTGTGGTCGGGCGGGGCGTGGGCCAGCCCCGGCCTCATCGTCCCGCACCCGCAATTCCGGCGACGGGGATTCGTGCTTCAGCCGCTGAATGCGATCGTGCCGGACTGGCGCGATCCGCTTACGGGGCGCTCCATCCGCCAACTGGCTGCGCTCGCCGGTTGACCACACGGGATCACGCCCCTAGGTGCAGCCACCTGATCCGCCTCAACAGGCGCGGAGCGGGCCCTTAGCTCAGTCGGTAGAGCAACTGACTTTTAATCAGTAGGTCGATGGTTCGAATCCATCAGGGCTCACCACCTTTTCTTTCAGGCGGGAACCAGCCCCGCGCGCCCCGCGGCCCCGAAATAGCCGCGCATCGCCGCCGCCGCGCGATCGGTCAGCGTGATATGGGCGCGGCGCTTGTCGGTCGGGTCAGGCTCGCGTCCGAACAGGTCGGCGTCGTGCATCGTTCCGATCCAGCGTAGCGCCGTGGTCGGTGGCACCGATGCGGCGATGCACAGGCTGGAGACCGAGACGCGCCGCCCTTCGAGCCGCGCGGCATAAAGGTCGAGCAGCATGTCCCAGGCGGGATCGGCGAACAGCTCCGCTGCGAAATGCTGGTCGCGTAGCCGCCGCGCCCGGATCGTGGCGCGGATGGCCCGCGGGTCCGGGTCGGGTTCGACGACTGGCTCGCCACGATAGCCGGGCGTACGGTCGCGGACACCGCCCGGCGGCTCGGCGGTGAGCTGGGTCAGCACCTCCGCGAGCCGGGCGACCTCTTCGTTGAGCAGGCGCAGCCGCTCGGCTTCCCGCTCGCGTGTTGCGTCGTGCAGCCGGCTCCCGCGGGGCGCCGATGCCTCCGTCAGCACGGCGGCAGCCTCGGCAGGGCTGGCATCGCACAGCAGGATGGCGTTCGCCGCCAGCATCGGACCGGCGACGGCGTCGATCACGGCGGCGTCGAGCAGCACGATCGTCCGGCAATCGCGTTCGGCGATCAACCGCGCGACCGCCGCCGCACTATCGGCCGCGACGTCGTTGGAGAGCCCTCCGGCATCGAACAGTAACAGGTCGAGGTTGATCTGATCGGCAAGCCGTGCCGTTGCGTTCTCGGGTGTCACCGCGCCGAGCAGGCGCACGCCCGACGCCTCGACCAAATGCCGGAGCGCCATCAGCCGGTCGGACGCGGCTATGATCAGCGCCCCGCCATCCGCGACGGGGTAAAGAGGAGCAGAAGCGCCCGCCTCAGGCAGAGGCGCCTCAGGCATCAGCATGTCAGGCATCGAAACCTCCGCTTTGCATTGCATTGCGGATGTTTCACCGGTTCGCGGCACAGACGTAAGCACAAGTACCTCCGTTCCCAATCCGTTTCGGATGAATTATCTCCGGAACGGATCAGGAACGCAAGCCCTGTAACAAAATCATGGTCTCAGCCGAAAACATCCTCAGCGTCGTCGAACTCCTCATTGACCAGCAGCCGGGCGGCGCTCGCGATGCTGCCGCCGCTCAGCGCGATCCAGATTCCGGCAAGTGCCGCGCCACCGACCGACCGGAGGAGCATCACCGTGCTGAAGCTGGTCAGATCTTCCGCTTGTCGTTCGGCGATCAGCGCGGAGGCCTCGGGGTCGCCCATCGCGGCGATCACGTCCGCGAAATAGCTGCCCGCCACTACCAGATTGACCACGATCGACAGGACGAAGCCGATCAGCGTGATGACCAGCGCCGCGCCGAACAGCTTCCAGAAATGGCCGCGGCTCAGCCGCCATGCCTCGCCCAGCGCGAACGCGCGGCGATGCAGAGTCAGCGGAAAGGCAAGCGAGAGGCGAACGACCAGAAAGAGCAGCGCGCCGAACACGACCAAACCGACCAGAAACGAAAGGACGGCCGTGAGAGCCACCGATTCGCTGCCCGCGGCCACTCCGCCCACGAAAAGACCGATGACGAGGCTCGCGCCAAAGAACAGCACGAATCCGGCGATGAAGAACAGGATGACCAGCCCCAGCGTCCTGAGTTCGTCGAGACCCAGGCGCAGGAACGCGATCCCTCGCGCATCGGGCCGCAACACCGAGCGCATCGCGGCGGTATAGAGCACGACGCCGATGATGGCGGTGATGAAACCGATCAGCCAAACCGGCCACAATGCCGAAACCGCCGCCGCGGGATCCGTGCCGTCCGCGGCGTTGGCAACGCCGCCGATGAAGGATTGTACGGCCAGGACGGCCGCGATGTTGCAGGCAAGATAGATGCCCGCCCAGATCGCGACCGCGGTGAAATGTTCGCGGAAGACACCGAATGCGCCTTCCAGAATTCGTCCCACACTGATCATCGCCAACCCCCCGTCAGGCTGGCCGTGGCACCCGATCAGTCGAGGCTCTTGACGATTTCCTCGACCATCTTCTTGGCGTCGGCCAGCAGCATCATCGTGTTGTCTTGATAGAAGACGTCGTTGTCCACCCCCGCGTAACCGACACCGCCCATGCTGCGCTTGATGAACAACACGGTCTTGGCCTTGTTCACGTCGAATACGGGCATGCCGTAGATCGGCGAGGACTTGTCGGTCTTCGCGGCGGGGTTCACCACATCGTTGGCGCCGATGATGAAGGCGACGTCGGTCTGGCTGAATTCGCTGTTGATGTCCTCCAGTTCAAACACCTCGTCATAGGGGACGTTGGCTTCGGCCAGCAGCACGTTCATGTGTCCCGGCATGCGCCCCGCGACCGGGTGGATCGCATACTTCACGCGGACGCCATGCTCTTTCAGCTTGTCGCCCATCTCGCGAAGGACGTGCTGCGCCTGCGCCACCGCCATGCCGTAACCGGGGACGATGATGACCTGTTCGGCCTGCTGCATCAGGAACGCCGCATCCTCGGCCGATCCTCGCTTCCACGGGCGATCGGTCGCCGCGGCGGCGGCGCCACCGCCGCTGTCGCCGCCAAAACCGCCCGCGATCACGCTGATGAAGCTGCGGTTCATCGCCTTGCACATGATATAGCTCAGGATCGCGCCCGAGCTGCCGACCAATGCGC
>DATIGZ010000349.1:0-2914 GCA_035481255.1 Sphingomonas sp.
GGGCGAAGTCGACGGGATCTGCGTCGGCGAGCCGTGGAACTCTATCGCCGTCGATCGCGGCGTCGGCCGCATCGCGCTCGCCACCGCGCAGATCTGGCGGCGCGGGGTAGAGAAGGTGCTGGCGCTGCGCGGCGACGTCGCCGACGAACGCCGCGACGATGTGCTCAAGCTGATCCGCGCGCTCCACGCCGCCGCGGCCTGGTTCGTGCGCCCCGACAGCGCCGAGCAAAGCGCCGACATCCTCGCCGGATCGGCCTATCTCGACGCCTCGCGCGACGCGATCCTGCGCGCGATCACCGACCGCATCCGCCTCGTCCCCGGCGGGCCGCCGGTCCATTATCCCGACTTCATGTTCCAGTATCGCGAGGCGGCGAACTTCCCGTGGCGCAGTCAGGCGGCGTGGCTCTACTCGCAGATGGCGCGCTGGGACGGTCTTCCCTATTCGGATGCGGATGCCGCGACCGCCGCGGGCGTGTTCCGTCCGGACCTGTATCGCGAGGCGCTTGCCGGGTCGGGAGCGCCGCTGCCCGGCGCCAGCTCGAAGCTGGAGGGCGGGCTGGACCAGCCGATCGGCGCCGGATCGGTGCAGGGCCGCCTCGTGCTCGGCGCCGATCGATTCTTCGATCGCCGCGCGTTCGATCCCGAGGATATCCCCGGATATCTGGCCGCCCTGCCGTGACGCGGCGCACCCTAAAAATATTGCAGTTGCGAAGAAAACACTTGCCGCTTTTCACCGAATCGGGCAGCTTCACATCACTCGGCAAAGGCGCCGGGGCAGGATAAAGCGGTCAGGTCTCCAAGGGCGGGGGCAGAACCGCGATGGGCCGGGAGCCTCAGCTCCCTCAACCTAAACACAGGCAACGAAGCCGCCAGAACGCGCCATCACAGGCCGCCGTTCTGGCGGCTTTTTTCTTGTCCATCGAACGGGGACAGAAGATGGCAACAACGTTTCTGGACGCGAACGCGCCCGCCAAGTCGAACTTCTGGTCGAGCGGGCACACGCCGACGCTGATCGCCGCATTCCTCTATTTCGACCTCGCCTTCATGGTCTGGGTGATCCTCGGGCCGCTCGCGCCCGAAATCGCCAAGACGCTTGCCCTCTCCCCGGCACAAAAGGGGCTGATGGTGGCGGTGCCGACGCTGGCCGGAGCGCTGCTGCGCGTTGTCAACGGCCTGCTGGTCGACCGTATCGGGCCGAAGCGTTCGGGCACGATCAGCCAAATCATCGTCATCGTCGGCCTGTTCACCGCGTGGATGGCCGGAGTCACCAGCTTCGCCGGCACGCTCGCGCTCGGCGTAATCCTCGGCTTCGCCGGAGCCAGCTTCGCGATCGCGCTCCCGCTCGCCAGCCGCTGGTACCCGCCCGAGCATCAGGGCAAGGCGATGGGTCTGGCCGGCATGGGCAATTCCGGCACGGTGCTTGCCGCGCTGTTCGCCCCGGCGCTCGCCAAGATCTTCGGCTGGAACAGCGTGCTTGGGCTCGCCTGCATCCCGCTCACCCTCGTCCTGATCGCCTATGTCATCATGGCGAAGGACGCGCCGGGCCGCCCGCCCGCCAAGTCGCTCAAGGATTATTTCCATCCGCTCAAGACCGCCGACAGCTGGTGGCTGATGGGCTTCTACGCCGTCACCTTCGGCGGGTTCGTCGGCCTCGCAGCCAGCCTGCCGATCTACTTCACCGACCGCTTCGGCCTCACCACCATCCAGGCGGGCTATGCCACCGCGGCCTGCGTGTTCGCCGGTTCGCTGATCCGTCCGCTCGGCGGCGCGCTGGCCGATGCGATCGGCGGGGTGAAGGCACTCACCGCGGTGTTCATCTTCGCCGCCTTCGCACTGGTCGGGGTGAGCATGGCCGAGAATTTCGCGACCGCGCTGGGTCTCTTCGTCCTCGCGATGCTCGCGCTCGGCACCGGCAACGGCTCGGTGTTCCAGCTGGTGCCTCAGCGCTTCTCGGCTGAGATCGGCGTGATGACCGGCCTTGTCGGCATGGCGGGCGGTGTCGGCGGCTTCTATCTCGCCTCTTCGCTCGGCCTCGCCAAGCAGTTCACCGGCAGCTTCGCCGGCGGCTTCCTGATCTTCGCGGGCCTTGCGCTGGCCGCCCTCGCCGGCCTCCTGCTGGTCAAGGGAAAGTGGCGCGCGACCTGGGGCGCCGCCGAAGGCGTGCGGATCTGATCGATGCGGACCGCACTCCTCCTCGCCGGGCCGATGATGCTGGGGGTGGCGGCAACGCCCGCCACCGCAGAAGCCCAGACCTTGGGCATCAAGCCCCTCGCCGAAGCCCGCCTGCGCTACGAACAGGCCGATCAGGCCGGCCTCGCCAATGACTCCGACGCCCTCACGCTGCGCGTCCGCGCCGGGGTTCAGGCGAGCAGCGGCCCGCTCACAGCATTGATCGAGGCGCAGGGCAACCTCGCGATCGCGGGCGACTATTATGACGGGCTCCACGGCCCCGCGACCCGCCCGATCATCGCCGATCCCCAGAATGTCGCGATCAGCCGCGCCCAGATCGGCCTCAAGCTACCCTTCGCCACGCTTACCGCGGGCCGCCAGCGGATCGCGCTGGACGACGAACGCTTCGTCGGCGCGATCGGCTTCCGCCAGAACGGGCAGAGCTTCGACGCCGTCCGCGCCGAGGCCACGCCGCTCAAAGGGCTGAAGGCGGATCTGAGCTACGCCTGGTCGGTCCGCACCATCTGGGGCGTGGACGGCACCGGCGCCCGACAGCCCGCGATCGACGGCGACAACATCTTCGCTAACCTCTCTTATGCCAGCCCGGTCGGCACGCTCACCGGTTTCGCCTATTGGGTCGATCAGGACGAGGCCGCGGTTCAGGGCTTCCGCCTGTCCAGCAAGACCTTCGGCGGGCGCCTCGCGGGCGTGCGCCCGGTCGGCAAGGCAAAGCTGGCCTATCAGC
>DATIGZ010000350.1:0-3110 GCA_035481255.1 Sphingomonas sp.
GCTTGTAGCGATGGCTGTTCTGGTTGACCCCGCTCAGGAACAGCACATCGCCATTGGGCGCGGCGAGCTGGCGATCGACGACATGGGCGAGGCCGATCTCGCCTGCTCGGGTGAGGAACAGCTGGAAGGCGCCCACGACCAGACCCAGCGTCACCAGCGCCGTCACGAAGCCAAGGAGGAAGCGTCTCTCGATCATGGTCAGAAGTTGAAATAGATGAAGGCCGACACGCGGCTGAAGTTGAGCATCACGAACACCAAAGCCGCGCCGACCGCATAGCCGAGCATCCAGCCGCGCCACTTCCAGCTCTGGAGCCAGGCAGCGATCTCAAGGCTGTTGGGGGCGAGCTTCACGATCAACAGGCCCGCGACGATCCATGTGAGCAGCATTCCAGGCGTTTCGGGCACATGCGGCGCCAGCGCGGCGAAGGAGCCGAAGCCGTGCAGGCCCACCGCCCCCTCGATCAGCCGCATGGCGCTTTCGATCGTGGTGGCGCGGAAGAATATCCAGGCGAGCACCACGGCGATGAAGGTTACCAGCCATGCGATAAGCGCACCGCCCGGGACCGGCGGAAAGCCGAGCCGCGCGCGCAACGCACGCCAGCCATGGTTGAGGACGAGATAGAGGCCATGGAGCGTGCCCCACAGCACGAAGGTCCAGTTGGCGCCGTGCCACAGCCCGCCCAGCACCATCGTCGCCAGCAGGTTGAAATAGCGCCGCACCGCGCCATGCCGGTTCCCGCCCAGCGAGATGTAGAGATAGTCCCGCAGGAAGTTCGACAGCGTGATGTGCCAGCGCCGCCAGAAATCGACGATGCTGCGCGACTTGTAGGGCGAGTTGAAGTTGATCGGCAGGTCGACGTTGAACAGCTTCGACAGGCCGATCGCCATATCGGAATAGGCCGAGAAGTCGAAATAGAGCTGGAAGGTGTAGGCGAGCGCACCAACCCAGGCCTCGGTCATCGTGACGGTGGCGCCCCCCTGCACCGCGTTGAACACCGGATCGGCGTACAGCGCGAACTGATCGGCGATCAGCACCTTCTTGAGCAGGCCGGTCACGAAGATCGTCATGCCAAGGTTGATGTTGGCGATGTTGAGCCGGTAGGTCTCCGCCCGCCCGAACTGCGGCATCATCTGCTTGTGGTGCAGCACCGGCCCCGCGATCAGATGCGGGAAATAGGTGACGAACAGCAGATAATGGACCGGGTTGTACTCGCGCGCGATGCCGCGATGCGCGTCGACGAGGAACGCGATCTGGGTGAAGGTGAAGAACGAGATGCCGAGCGGCAGGATGACGTGCCACAGCGCCCAGTCCAGCCCGGCCAGCGCGTTCGCGGTGCCGATGAAGAAGTCGGCATATTTGTAATAGGCGAGCAGCGCGAGATTGGCGGTGACCGCGAAGGCGAGCAGCGCGCGGCCTCGCGAGGTGGGGGCGTCGCCCACGCGGGCGTGGGCGATGGTGTAGCCCATCACATAGTTGAAACTGATCGATCCCAGCAGCAGCAGGACGTAGCGCGGATCCCACCAGCCGTAGAAGAACAGCGAGGCGAGCGCGAGCCACAGCGCCGCGCCGCGCCGGCTGAACCGAGCGATCGCGAAGAAGCCCGCGAACACGACGGGCAGATAGAGCAGGATGAATTCGTAGGAATTGAACAGCATGGCGTCAGCCGGCCGCCAGCGCGCGCGCGTTCAGGCTGGCGGCGGCGCGCAAGGTTCAGGCCGCTTCCGACAGCGTGTTGCGGCGGATCACGTCGAACGCTTCGGGATAACGGACGCGGAACGTGTCTTCCATATATTGGAGGTTGAGGATCAGCCGGTCGCCCTTCACCGGGCGGGTGCCGCGGTGGAAGCCAAAGGTATTCTCGGCGAAGGTATAACCCGCCGGTCCCTTCACCTTATGCAGCCGCGCGGCGCCGATCGCCGCCTCGATCTCCTCGTTCGAATAGCGCGCGATCGGGCCGAGGCGGATCGGCGCGCTGTTGTGCGACTGGAGATAGACTTCGTGATGCCCGCCATCGATCTCGACATCGGTGAGGAAGGCGAAGATCTTGAGGAACCGGTAGCTGTCGATGTCGCGGTGCCAGGCGAGCGCGTCGTCATAGCCGCCGATCACCTTGCGCGGCTGATCGAAGCTGACCAGCGCGTCGATCGACGCTGCGGCGACCATGCGGGTCTTGTCCAGATCGAGGAATTCGGCGGCGAGCTCGACGAAGCGGTCGGACAGCGCGACCTGCGTGATCGGGCAGTCGTTGCGCCCGGTCGCGAGCAGTCCGTGCGGGCGCTGAACGCGCTCACCGCGATAATGGTCGAGATAGGCGGCGAGATCGGGATAGTTCCGGCCCTGCGCGCTATCGACGTTGCGGCAGAAATGGCGCTTAAGCGTTTCGACCTGCGCGTCGGGCAGCGGCGCCAGTTCGCTGAAGCCGACGCCGCTGAGGCCTTCGAGCTCGGGATGCTCGGCCGATGTCCGCTTGCGGTCCCAGCTGCGGAAGAAGCCGAACGGCGTGAGCAGACGCATCGCGAAGAAATTGAGCGCCTCGGGCACCGGCTGGCGCAGCTTGACCACGCCATAGCCAAGCTCCCGGGTCGCGAGCCACACATGCCCGGTCAGACGTTGCAGGAATTTGAACACGAAATCCCCCTAAGCGGTTTTAGACCAAAGCGTGCCGGGCCGGTCAAGACAAGGTCAGTCAGGACAGGGCCGGGCGTCCGCCTAGCGCAGGTGCTACCCGAAAAACAGGGTCTTGCGTTGACCTGCGTCAAACCCGTCCCTAGCGCCGGGCGGGGATTTACCATGGATTGCGGGACCAATGCGGATACGCCAGCTACTGACGGCAAGCGCGCTGTACGGCGTCGCCGACATGCTGGTCCTCGGCGTCAGCGGGTTCCTGCTGCTGCCGCTCTACACCCATGCGCTGAGCCAGAGCGAGTTCGGCACGTATGTCATCGTCAAGGCCAATATCGAGCTGATCGGCTATCTGATCCAGTTCGGGCTGCTCTCGGCGGCCGGGCGGCTCTATTTCGACCATCGCGGCGGCGGCGACCCGCGCCGTTACATGAATTCGATCCTGAAGTTCTTCGTCCTCGTGGCCGCCGGCGCAGCGGCGATCGCG
>DATIGZ010000351.1:0-3712 GCA_035481255.1 Sphingomonas sp.
GGCGAGATCGGTTCGATCCTCGACGATCCGGGGTTCGATCCGCTGGTGGCGCTGAAGGGCCACCGCACCGCGCTGGCGGCGCGGATCGACCAGTATCGCGACCTCATCCGCACGATCGACCGCACGATCGCGTCGCTCGAAAAGGATGAGACGATGGAAGACAATGAATATTACGCGGGCATCGCGCCCGAGACGCGCGAGCGCTGGGAGCGCGAGGCCGCCGGTTTCTGGGGCGAGGACGCGGTGCGCGCAGCACGGGAAAAGGCACGGGGATTCTCGAAAGAACAGGTCGATGCGATCCGGACCGAGATGGAGGCGATCCGGGACGACTTCCGGCGGCTGTTCGCCGAGGGCGCGGCGCCGGATTCGGATGCGGTGCAGGCGGTGACGGCGCGCCACTATGCCTGGGTTTGCCACAGCTGGACTCCGGACGCCGCGGCGTTCAGGGCACTCGGGCGCTTCTATGCCGAGAACCCGGAGTTTCGCGGCACCTATGACGACGGCGCCTTGCCCGGCACGGCGGACTTCATCGCCGACGCGATGGCGATCTACGCCGACCGGTCGCTCTAACGGCGTTTCGGGCGGCGATCCTCGTCGCCCGGACGTCCGCCGGGCTGGGGCATCGGACGCGTGGTCAGCAGCTCGCTGCGGGTGATCGATCCGTTCTTGTCGCGGTCGAAACGCGTGAAGAACAGCGCGAAGCGCGCCTGAAGCTCGGTCAGGCTGACGCGGTTGTCGCCATCCTGATCGACCTCGAACGGGCTGGGCAGCGCATTGCGGTTGCCCAGCCAGCGTTCGGACCAGTCGCCGAAGTTGATATAGCCGATCGACGGCTGGCCCTTCGCGATCACCTCGAAGCTCTTGCGCACGCCCGCGTCATATTCGGCGCGGGTGACGATACCGTCGCCATCGGCGTCGAAGGCGGCGATCGCCATCGCCACCGGCTCGGCGATCATCAGGGGGATCGGTTCGGCGCCGGGCTGCGGAGGCTGAAGAGGCACGGCGGGCGCCGCGGGTTGTTGTTGCGCGGCGAGGGCGGCGGCGAGGGCAAGAAGGATCATACGGTCCATCCGTGGAAGAACATAACGGCGAAGGCGTGGCGAGGGGCCGAGCCCTCAATTCCGCCGAATCCCGCCATTCCTGCCCCATTCCGCCGCCGCTGGACAATTGTTTCCGCGATTTCTAGCGATGTGCGCAGGGGGACTATGCAAATGACAGCTATGACGATCGGTGCGCTGGGAAGCCTTATCCTGGCGGCTCAGGCCAATGCCACGCAGGACGCGCCGCAAAAGGCGCCTCCGCCGGTGGTGGTGGTGGTGCCGGCGCCGCCCGTGGTCATCCCTCCTCCCGCGCCGCCGGCGGTGGAGAAGGACAAGCTGAAGGGCAATTTCGTCTATATCTATTCGTTCCTCGACGTACGGGAGGACGGCTACACGGCGAAGGTGATCGATCAGTTCGACGCCGATCTGCTCGCGCGGCTGGACACGGTGTCGTCGGACGGCAAGATCCTGCGCTTCAAGGAGAGCAAGGTCAGCCGGAGCGACGAGTTCTTTGCTGGCGGATCGGTGCACGGTTCCGAATCGCGGTCGATCCCGGTCATGCAGACGATCGCGAGCAACCTGCAGGATGAGGTCGCGTCGAATGCCCGCTACCGGCTGATCATCTTTCCGTCGAACTACATCGTCTCGGGCGCGTGGCGCCACTACGAGATCCGCTTCGTGCTGATGGACACGATCACCGACCGCCGGATGATGAGCTACAACTATAGCGGCCGGCACATGGTGCTGTTCTCGAACAGCGAGAATGCCGCGTCCCGATCGAAGAAGATCATCGACGCCTTGTTCGAGCAACTGGCGGCGGAAGGTTTTCTCTAACCGGCCTCAAGGCAGCAGCAGCGAGGCGTCCCCGTAGGAGTAGAAGCGGTAGCCGTCCGCAATGGCGTGGGCGTAGGCCGCCTGCATCCGCTCCAGCCCCATCAGCGCCGATACCAGCATGAACAGGGTCGAGCGGGGCAGGTGGAAGTTGGTGACGAGACCATCGATGCCGCGGAAACGGTAGCCCGGCGTGATGAAGATCGCGGTGTCGCCTTCGAACGGCCGGATCACGCCATCCTCTCCGCATGCGCTCTCGATCAGGCGCAGGCTGGTGGTTCCGACGGCGATGACGCGGCCGCCTTTGGCGCGGACGGCGTTGAGTCTGTCCGCTGTCGCCGTGTCGATGCGGCCCCATTCGGCGTGCATGCGGTGGTCGTCGGTATCGTCGGCCTTGACCGGAAGGAAGGTGCCCGCGCCGACATGAAGGGTCAGCGTGGTGTGCCCGATTCCCGCGGCTTCGAGCGCGGACATCAGATCCGGTGTGAAGTGGAGCGCGGCGGTGGGCGCCGCGACCGCGCCCGGCTCGTTCGCGAACATCGTCTGATAGTCGTCCGCGTCGCGCGCGTCGGTGGGGCGTTTCGCGGCGATATAGGGCGGGAGCGGCATGCGGCCGGCGCGTTCGAGCAGCAGCTCGACGGGTTCGTCGCCGGCGAAGAACAGGGTGAAGCTGCCATCGTCGTGTCGCGCCTCCGCGATCGCCGTGACGCCGTTGCCGAAGTCGATCGTCTCGCCGGCGCGCAGCCTCTTGGCGTTGCGGATGAAGGCGATCCAGTGGCGGGGGCCCGCGCGCTTGTGCAGCGTGGCGCCGATCTTCGCTTCGCCCCGCACGCCTTCGAGCTGGGCGGGGATGACGCGGGTGTCGTTGAAGACGAGCAGATCGCCCGGAGCGAGCAGGGCGGGCAGGTCGCCGACGCCGCGGTCCTCGGTGAGTCCCTGATCCCCGGCACCGTCGAGCAGCAGCAGCCGCGCCGAATCGCGCGGGAACGCCGGGCGCAGCGCGATGCGCTCGGGCGGCAGCTCGAAATCGAACAGATCGACGTTCATCGGACTTCAGCGCCCGGCAATGCCGGGCGTCGCATCACTTCTTGCCGGGACCGGGAGGAAGCGCCGCGGGTTCCTCGACCGGGGCGGGCGCCGCCGGCGGGGGCGCATATGCGGGCGGGTTGTCGGCGGCGATATAGGCGTGGATGATACGCGCCGGGTTCGCCGGCGGCTCGCCGCGCGGGATCGAATCGACATACTGCATCCCGTCGATCACGCGGCCGAACACGCTGTACTTCTGGTCGAGGCCGAGCCGCGGCACGAACATGATGAAGAACTGGCTGTTGGCGCTGTCCTCGCTCTCCGCGCGCGCGGCCGAGACCGCGCCGCGGACATGCGGAAGATAGTTGAATTCCTTGGGCAGGTCGGGCTGCTCGGAACCGCCGCTGCCGTCGCCCTTGGGATCGCCGCCCTGCGCCATGAAGCCTTCGATCACGCGGTGGAAGGCGAGGCCGTCGTAGAATTTCTTGCGGGTCAGTTCCTTGATCCGCTCAACCATCTTGGGCGCGACGTCGGGGCGCAGCCAGATGGTGACGCGGCCACCGGTCGACAGATCGAGCAGCCAGAGATTTTCCTTGTCGGTCGTGGCGGGCGGCGCGGTGCGTCCCTCCGGGCCGGGCACATATTGCGCGCTCGCCGGCAGGGCGAAGAGCGACGCCACGAAGGCAAGCATCAGGGCAACAAAACGCATCGATATCCTCACGGGACAGGAAGTTGCAGCGGCTTAGAGCAAATCGCCACGCACGGCAAAATGATTGCGTCGGGTGGCAGAATTGCGGCGCAGCGGATTGTTATGA
>DATIGZ010000352.1:0-1722 GCA_035481255.1 Sphingomonas sp.
GTTCTTGAGCGCTTCGGCGATTGCCGGGGCGCGGGTGTCGCGGGCGGCATAGTCGCGCGCGCTCATGCCAGCCAGCCGATCGACCAGGTCGGGATCGGCGCCGTTGGTCAACAGCAGCTGGACCAGTTCCCCATCGCGGCGCTGAACTGCACGCATCAGCGGGGTTTCGCCGCCACTATTGGTCAGGTTGACGTTGCCGCGCCGCGTGATCAGCTCGCGCACCCCCTCGGGCCAGCCGGCGTCGACCGCGAGCAGCATCGCGGTGTTGCCGTCGCCATCCTGCAGATTCACATTGCCGCCGCGCGCCAGCAGGAAGCGCAGATAGGTCATGTCGCGGCGCTTGGTGACGATATGGATCGCCCCCTCGCCATTGTCATCCTTGACGTTGGCGATGGTCTGGCCGGGGGCATTGAGATACTCCGTGACCTTGTTGCCGTCCTGCTCACGCACAGCCTTGAGGAACAGATAGCTTTCGGAAAAGCGCTGGGCGCCGGCCGGAAGCGCTACGCACAGCAGCGCTGCGGCGAGTACGAGCCGGGACGGAACGGTCAACATGGTCGGAACAAACCCCTGAACAACTGCAAGCCTTGCCAGACACCCCCTATCAGATCATGGGTCGCCTTGTCATGAACAGGATATCTTTCATCGCCCTCCCCGCCCTGCTCGCGCTCGCCGCCTGTGGCGGGGGTGCTCCGCAGTCCAGGTCGCTGGCCGACGCGCCACTGGCCGGGGCGTCGATCGGCGGGCCGTTCACGCTGGTCAATGGCGACGGCAAGACCGTCACCGAGAAGGAGTTCGCCGGCAAATACCGGATCATGTATTTCGGCTACACCTTCTGCCCCGATGTCTGCCCGGTCGATGTCCAGAATATCGGTGGCGCGATGAAGCGGCTGGAGCAGAGCAATCCGGAGCTGGCGGCGAAGATTGTGCCGGTGTTCGTGTCGATCGACCCGGAGCGCGACACGCCCGCGGTGGTCAAGGAATTCACCGCCGCGTTTCACCCGCGCATGGTTGGGCTGACCGGCAGCGCGGCGCAGGTCGATGCGGCGGCGAAGGTCTATCGCGTCCCCTATGCCAAGCGCGAGACGCCGACCGGCTATCTGATGGATCATGGCCGTCAGGCGTATCTGATGGGTCCGAACGGCGAGCCGATCGCGCTGTTGCCTCAGGAGCAGAGCCCCGACGCGATCGTCGCGGAGATCGAACGGTGGATCGGCTGACCCCCTTCTGGGAATTGCCGCTCGCCCGGCTCGACCGCGCGCAGTGGGAGGCATTGTGCGACGGGTGCGGCAAATGTTGTCTGCACAAGATCGAGGATGCCGATACCGGTGACCTCTACGCGACCAATGTCGCGTGCCGGTTGCTCGACCGCGATCAGGGGCGGTGCAGCGATTACCGCCATCGCCATGCCTATGTCGCCGAATGCGTGCGGCTGAACGCGGGCAATGTCGATGACATCGCGTGGCTGCCGATGACCTGTGCCTATCGCCTGCGCGCGGCGGGCGAGCCGCTACCCGACTGGCACTATCTGATCTCGGGCAGCCGCGAGAGCGTGCATGAAGCGGGCGAGTCCACCCGCGGATGGACGATTTCCGAGGATCTGGCGGGCGACCTCGAACATCATATGGTCGACCGTATCCTGTGAGCGTGCCGATCCAGATCGTTCGCCACCCACGCGCGCGGACGATGCGGTTGTCGGTCGATCAGGCGACGGGGGCCGTA
>DATIGZ010000353.1:0-11966 GCA_035481255.1 Sphingomonas sp.
GATCGGCTTGCGCGTGACGGCGAAGCTGCGACGCACCAGCGGCGCGGGCGCCTCGATCGGCAGGACGAAGGCGACGCGAGGCACACCCGCCGGGATGGCCAACCCGTCCGCCTCGACCGAACCGCCGGTGAACGGGTTTTCGTTGCGCGCGAAATCGGTGCGGAACGAGGCGCTGCCCGTGCCAGTGACCGCGACCGAATGGATCGTCGCGGTGTTCGGCTCGGCGGCGGCGAAGCCGATCGTGCCGTGTGCGTGGGTGCCATCCTCCAGCGTATCGATGGTCTTGCCGTCGAGTTGGGTGACGATGCGCGAACCCTGAGCGCGGATCGTCAGGTGGCTGCGTTTGTCCTTGAGCGGCGCGGCGAGCGGGATGCGCTTCAGCACATCCGTCTTGACTGTAGCGCTCGATCCGCCCGGATAGCGGCGCACGCTCGCGGTCAGCGCCGCACCTCCGTTACCGTCGCTCAGCGTCCAGACATAGGTGTCGCCATAGGTCTTGCCGCTGGGCAGCGCCCGGAACAGCACATCGACTGCCTTGCCGGTCAATGTCAGATCGACGTCGAGCGTAAGGTCACGCCAGTCATGCTTTTCCGGCGTGCGCCCGGCGATCCATTGCGCCTGCCAATCCGCGGGCGTGAGCAGCCCCATCTCCCACCCGCCGGGCATGCTCCAGTCGCTCGGACGGTCTTCGGCGTCCCATGCCCGGACGCGCCACCAATAACCCCCGCGAGATGCGAGCGGCGGGCCGCCATAGGCGATCTGGACATTGTCCGCGGACGCAACCTTGCCGCTGTCCCAGACGAACTCACCCTTTGCCAATGCCGCGGGCGAGCGCGCCACCTGGATACGGTATGCTGTCTGGCGCGCGACCGGCGAGCGCCAGGCGAGCCGCGGCGCCGGTTCGTCGAGGCCAAGCGGCGCGGCCGCATATTCGACGCGCAACTCCTCCGGCGCCCCCACCGGGTCCGCGGCCTGCGCGGGCGCCAATGCGGCCAGCAGGAGCGCCCCGGTAAAAACCCGGAAGCGACCGATGCGGTGGCCGCTTCCGGGAAGGGGGAGTGTACGCAACACGCCGACAGGCCCTAGAATTTCGTTCGCACGCCAAAGGAGACCAGCCGGCCCAGCGAGAAGCCGTTGGTGTAACCGGTCGCGCTGTTGAGATACGGCGGATCCTGATCGAACACATTGTCGACATTCACCGTCAGCATCGAATTCTTGAGCACGCCGCCAAGGTCGTAGGCGAAGAACAGATCGACGGTGTTGAAGCTGTCCACCCGGGTCTGGGGTATGACACCCAGCATCGGATACCCGGCCCGATGGTTGAGCGAGGCACGCGCAGTGAAGTCTCCGGCCTTCGCGCCGAGCGCGGCGACGAAGCTGAGACGCCCGGTACCGTTCTTGAGGTTATCGTCGAAACCCGCGCCCCGCACCGCCTGGGTCTTGCGGTTGAGCGTATAGGTGCCCGTGAAGCTCGCGTTGATCGATCCGAACCCGGTCTGGCGCAGATAAGCGAGATTGAAGTCGATCCCGTCCACATGGATCGCGCCCAGATTGGTGCGGCGCGCATCCATGATCACATAGGGTGAGGTGCCGAAATAGAGGCTGTCGAGGCTGGACGCACCGTTGAGCGGCGTGTTGCCGACCAGCGCCCGTACCTGTGCGAGCGTCGGGTTGATGATGTAGAAGCTCTGATAGCCGGGATCGGTGTAGAAGACCGGCGACAGGAAGGGCGGCACCGAAATCGCATCGGTGAACCGGACGTTGTAGTAGGTCGCGCTCGCGACCAGCCCCGGCACCGCCTTGGGCGTCCAGTCGAAGCCGACCGACCAGGTCCTGGCCTTTTCGGGCTTCAGGTCGGGGCTGCCCCCCGCGAGGACGATGGTCGGGCGAAGGATGTCCAGCGGAGAGCTGCCCGGCGCCCGGAAAGGACTGAACAGCAGGATCTGCGCGCGCGCATCCGCCAGGCTGGTCGTATCGGCAAGGCTGGGCGCGTGAAACGAGGTGCCGTAGTTTCCGCGGATCAGCAGATCGTCGAACGGCTTGTAGTTGAAGCCGATCTTGGGATTCGTGGTCCCGCCGACATCGTCATAGCTGTCGTGCCGGATCGAGCCCGAGATCTGGAAGGCGCGCAGGCCCGGCATGGCGTTTCCCGCGCCAACCAGCGGAAGCAGCGCTTCGGCGAACACCGACTTCACATGGCGGCTGGTCACCGATCCCATCGCGTTGGCGAAGACGTTGCGGCGATCGAGCGAGACCAGGGAGTCGAGCTTCTCGAAGAAATACTCCGCGCCGACCGCCAGCCGGATGTCGCCGCCACCGATCGTGGCGACGCGTCCGTCGAGGATCGCGCGCGCCTGCAGCATCTCCTGATCGGCATGGCCGTAATTCTCGAAATCGCGGATCGCAGCGAGCACCGCCGGGTTGCTTGCGCCCGGATCATAGGGATTGAGGGCCGTGGCGAGCGTGGTCCCGGCGAGCGCGGCCGTCGCGGCGCTCGCATTGATCGTCGGCTCACGCACCTGCGAATAGCTGCTGCCGTAATTCGCCTCGGTGCGCAGCTCCCACCGGTCGCCGAGGTCGATCGATAGGCTGGGCGAAACACCCCAACTGTCGAACCGCGCACGGCTTTCCATGCTCTCGCCGAAGGCATCGGCAAAGGAGATCGCCACGCTCTGCACGGGAGATACGCCGATCGGGCGGAAATAGGGATTGGTGAACACCAGCGTGCCGGTGAAGCCCGGTGTCGCGTTGAGCCGCGTGGTGTCGCGTCGCGACCAGTAAGCGGTCGCCTGAAAATCGACGCTGTCGCTCAGCGCCTGAGTCAGCCCGGCAAAGACGGCATGACGCTCTTCACGCGGATAGATGTCGGCATAATCCGTCGTGTCGCACTTGTTGACGGTGTTGGGCGCGAGGCCGGGCGCCGCATGGCTGACGCCGCCCACCGTGAAGTTTCCCGGCGAACAGGTGGTCGCGCGAAAGTCCTGCCCGCCGCGCCCGGTATGATCGGCGCGCACATAATCGCGGTCGATACCCAGGATATTGTCATGCCAGGCGTAGCTGTAGGACGCGTAAATCGATCCGCTGCCCCAATCCTTGCCGACCGTCACATTGCCGTCGATCGTCCGATAATCATCGGCGAAGCCGTAGCGCAGATTGGCACCGATCCCGTCAAAGCGCTTGCGGGTGATGAAGTTGATCACGCCGCCGATCGCATCCGAGCCGTAGATCGCCGAGCCGCCATCGGGCACCACCTCGACCCGATCGATCAGGTCGGGCGGAACCACCGACGGATCGACCGAGGTCTGCAGCACACCCGCGCCCACCATGCGCCGGCCGTTCATCAGCACCAGCGTGGTGGTACCGCCCGAAGCACCCAGGTTGCGGATATTGGGACGGACGATCGGGATCGAGATATCGCCGCTCCCGCTCGGCACGGTGTTGAAATTGCCCACCTGCGGAATCAGGGCGAGCACGTCGTTCGCCGAGCTGGCGCCCGTGGCGAGGATATCCTCGCGCTTCATGCTCACCACGTTGGTGCCGGTCGGCGCCACGCCACGCAGCAGCGTGCCGGTGACGATGACCTCGCCGTCCTCCGCGGCATCGGAAGGCGTACCCTCGACTATTGCGGGCCCGGCGTCAGACGTCTGCTGCGGTCGCGCGGCCGGTGCCGCCTGCATCTCGATGACGAACGCGCCGCCCGAAGTGGGGCGGGCACGCAGACCATGCCCCGCGATCAGCCGGTCGATCGCCTCGGCCACCGAGTAATTGCCCTTGAGCGCCGCCGCATGCTTGCCGCGGACCAGCGCGGGCTTGAAGATGATCTCGGTCCGGGTCTGGCGACCGAGCTGCGTCAGCGCCGACGACAGGCTCTGCGCTTCAAGGCTGATCGGCGCGCGCACGGCGGCCTGTGCCGTCGCAGGTGCGGCCGTCAGCGCGAGCGGTGCGAGGCTGGCGAAGGCCAGCAGATGGATTGCGGATGTACGGCGGCGATTGCGGCGCATGGTTCCCCTCCCTTGCAAGCTGGCTTCTGCCAGTCTTCAAATTGAGAGGACGTGCGCGTTTCAGTTTTCCACACCGGCCGCCGAATTTTTTTTGTCCGAAGGTGATGCGGAGGTGCGGGCGATGACCACGCTGCCATCGGCAAGCCGGTCGACCCGAACGGGAAGCAGCTCGCGCACAAGTCCGGCGAACCGGTCCGCATCGCCGGTCCGGAACACGCCGCTGATCCGCAGCCGCCCCGTTTCGTCGTCGAGCACACGGATCGATGTCGCGGTATAGCGGCTCATCTCCGCGGCCGCGGCCGCGAGCGGGGCATCCTCGAGCGAAACATAGCCCTCACGCCACATCAATTCGCTACTGACATCCACCGGCGCGACGCGCTGCGGTACGCCAAGCTCGGCGACCAGCGCCTGCCCGGGCTTGAGGAGCGTCGGCGCGGGGTCGAGCGGTTCGGTGGCGGCCGAGGCGCGATCGACGACCACGCGCCCTTCGACCAGAACGACCTTCATACGACCCGGGTCGAGACGTACTTCGAAAACGGTGCCAAGCGCGGTCACCCGGCGCCCGGCCGCCTCGACCGTAAAGGGGCGGCCTGCGTCCTTCGCCACCTCGAACAGCGCCTGCCCCCGCGTCAGGCGAACAAGGCGGCTGTTCGCGGTATAGGCCAGCGCGACCGCCGTGTCGGTGTTGAGCGTCACGCGCGTGCCGTCGGGCAGGCGGACGGTGCGGCGCTCGCCCTTCGCAGTCGCGAAGCGGATCGCAGCGGGCTGGGTGCCGTTCGCCGCCGCCATCTCACTCGTGGGTGCTCGCGCCGGACCGCCGGCTAGCTGGAGCTGGCCGGGCAACAGCACGGCAGCCGCGGCAAGGCTCGCCGCAACGCCCGCGCCCACCGCCGGAATCCAGCGGCGCCGTGCCGGTTTGGTGGCGAGCGCCGCCTGACGCAGCGCCGTCAGATGCGGATCGGCATCGGCCTGATCGAACACGTCCCAGACGCCATTGGCTTTGCGGAAGGCGCGGCCATGGGCCTCGCTCGCTTCGAGCCAGGCATCGAAGCTGGCCTGTTCGGCCGCGGTCAGGTCTCCCCGGTCGTGCTGAAGCACCCAATAGACCGCAGCCTCGTCCGGGGTCATGCCCAGTGTCGGGTTGGTTCGAGCGAGCGAAATCATTGGTCGCCCATCCGCTGAACAAGGTGCGCCATGGCGCGCGTCATGTGCTTCTCCACCGCGCTGACCGAAATGCCCAGCCGCGCGGCAATATCCAGATACCGCATCCCTTCGAGGCGTCGCATCACGAAGACCATTCGCGTCCGTTCGGGCAGTTCGAGGAGCGCGGCGGTGGCATGCACCAACGCCTCCCTGCCCAATAGGACGCGCTCGGGCGAGAAATCCACATCCCCGTGCTGCTGCCCGTCGAACGCTTCGTGATCCGCCTCGAACCGGTTGCGCCGCCGCCGCAGCCGGTCGGTCAGCACGCTGCTCGCCGTCTCGAACACATAGCCGCCGACCTTGTCGATATCGTCGAGGGTGCCGCGCTTGGCGAGCCGCAGGAACACTTCCTGGATCAGATCCTCGATTTCACCGCGATCCCGGATACGGCGGGAAAAGTAGCGGTTGAGCGACGCGCGGAATCGCGCGTCAAGCGTCTGGAGCGAGACCTCGCTCCGGTTGGGAAAGGGTTGGAAATTGGCTTCAGTCATGCGTCCCGCCTCGCGCGCGAGGCTGCAACGGTTCCACGCGCTTAGCAATGTGCGTCCCGGCGGCAGCCTTACGTCCGCAATCACCACGGTTCGGCGATCACGTCGCCATTTCGCGCAGGGAAGAAACCCGGTCAGCCTCCTCCGCAGGCTTGTCGCGGCGGATCCGCATGATGCGGGGAAAGCGCATCGCCAGCCCTGATTTGTGCCGTTTCGACGAATGGATCGAGTCGAACGCCACCTCAAGCACCAGCGTCTTTTCCACCTCGCGCACCGGTCCGAAACGAGCAACGGTGTGATTGCGCACGAAATTGTCTAGCCATTTCAGCTCTTCGTCGGTGAAACCCGAATAGGCCTTGCCCACCGGGAGCAGCTCGCCCTCATCGCTCCAGCAGCCGAAGGTATAATCCGAATAGAAGCTCGCGCGGCGCCCGTTGCCGCGCTGCGCATACATCATCACACAGTCGGCGGTGAGCGGATCGCGCTTCCATTTGTACCACAGCCCGGCGCGTCGCCCCGCGACATAGGGCGAATCACGTCGCTTGAGCATCACGCCCTCGATCGCCGCGTCGCGCGCACCCGCACGCCGCGCGGCAAGGTCGTCCCAATCCCTTGCGTCGATCACTTGCGACAGATCGAGATGACTGGCGGCAAGACGCGGTGCAAAGCCCTCCAGCCTGCGCCGCCGTTCCTGCCAGGGCAGGCCGCGCAGATCCTCGCCGTCGACCGCCAGCAAATCATAGACCCGGACGAAAGCCGGAAACTCGGCCAGCATCTTCTTCGACACCGACTTGCGGCCGAGCCGTTGTTGCAAGGCGTTGAAGCTTGCCGCCTCGCCGCCCTGCGTGTCGCCGCGCACCAGCAATTCGCCATCGATCACCGCGTCCTGATCGAACGCCGCGACCAACTCCGGAAACGCTCCGCTGATCTCCTCGCCGCCTCGGCTGTAGACGCGTGTTTCTCCGCTGCCATGGACGATCTGAACGCGGATTCCGTCCCATTTCCATTCGGCGGCATAGTCCGCGAGGTCGACGGACGCCGCCTCGAGCGGATGCGCAAGCATGAAGGGGCGGAAGAAAAGGGTACCGGCCAAATCGGGTCGCCCCGCCCTGCCCTCGCCCCACGCAAAGATCGGTGCATAAGGGGGCGGAATCGCGTGCCAGACCTCTTCGACATCGTCGACGTCCACAGCGAAAGCCCGGGCAAACGCCTGTTTCGCCAGCCGCGCCGATACCCCCACCCGCATGCCTCCCAGCGCGAGCTTGAGCAACGCATAGCGCCCGTCGGCATCAAGCCGGTCGAGCAACCCGGCGACAACCAGCGGCGCATCGGCGCGGGTTGCCGCAGAAAGCATGGCGACCGCCTCCGAAACGCTGGGGTCATCCTGTTTCCGCCGGAGGGCGTCGGGCCAAAGCAGCGCTGCCGTCTCCGCGGTATCGCCGACGAAATGCCGCGACAGCCGAAACAATTCCTCATCGATCCGCGTCGCGAGCAATGCCCGCACCATCGCGGACTTCACCACCGGAAAATCGAGACTTTCCGTCAGCGCAGCAATCGCCCAGCCACGATCGGGATCGGGCGTGCCGCGCAAATAATCGGCGATCAGCGCGAGCTTGGTATTGCGGGAGCGCGTGTAGATCAGCCGGTCGATCAGCGCCGCAAATCGCTTCACGCCTCCTCCTCCAGATCACGCCCGACCAGGTGCAGGGCGCGTGCCTTGCGCTGGTTGAGTTCGCACCAGCGCAGCAAGCCTTCCTCGCTGCCATGGGTGATCCAGCTCTCCTTCGGATCCACCTCGGCAATCGTCGTCGTCAGCTCGTCCCAGTCGGCGTGGTCCGAAATCACGAGCGGCAGTTCGACCATCCGTTGCCGCGCCCGCTGGCGCACCCGCATCCAGCCCGAGGCCATCGCGGTGACCGGATCGGGCAGCCGCCGGGACCAGCGATCATTCAATGCTGATGGCGGCGCGAGCACAATCTGTCCCCGCATCGCGCCTTTCTCAGTCTCGCTGACCAGCCGCAGCTCGCCCAGTTCGACGCCGTGCCCGGCATAGAGCGCGCACATCCGCTCCAGCGCGCCGTGGATATAGATCGGTGCATCCCATCCCGCCGCGCGCAGTTCGGCGATCACGCGCTGCGCTTTGCCGAGCGCGTAAGCGCCGACGAGAACGCAGCGCTGGGGTTCGGCACGAACCGCCGCGATCAGCTTGGCCACCTCGTCCGCGGTCGGGGGATGGCGAAACACGGGCAGACCAAACGTCGCCTCGGTGATGAAGATATCGCACGGCACGACCTCGAACGGGACACAGGTCGGATCCGGCCGCCGCTTATAGTCCCCCGTGACGACGATCCGTTCGCCCGCATATTCCATCGCGATCTGTGCGCTGCCAAGCACATGCCCCGCCGGATGGAAGCTGAAACGCACTCCGCCGCGTTCAAATCCGTCCTGATAGGCAAAGGCCGCATTGTGCGTCGCCTCGGCGTCCACGCCATAGCGCAGCGACATGATCGCCAATGTCTCCGGCGTGGCAAATACTGAAGCGTGCCCGCTGCGGGCGTGATCAGCATGGCCGTGCGTTACGACCGCGCGCTCGACCGGGCGCGACGGATCAATCCACAGATCGGCAGGCCGCACATATAGTCCGTGCGAACAGGGCTCGACCCAGGCAGCCTCCCCTCGCCTCACAGCATCCATGACTGACCGTATCTGGTTGAATGGATCGGCGTTACTGGCGAGGATGACCCATAATACATTCAGACGGCTGCTTCGCGTTCACGGCTCCGCTCTCAAGAACCGCGGTTGCGGATATCGGTTCCACGCGCCCTCAGGGCTGAGCAGACCCGGCACCCGCCGCTAGGCGCTGGCTGCTCGCCTGGAGAAGGACTCCGCGGCCCGCCTCGAGCTCATCGGGCCTCGCGCGCAGTTCCGCCCCATGCGTTTCGCCTCGTAGAGCAGCATATCGGCTCGTTCGTAGGTGGTAGCGAAGCATTCTTGTTTGGTGAAATGCGTCACGCCCATGCTCGCGGTAACCAGGCGGTCCAGATAGGGAATGCTAGTGGCGACGCTCACGGGAATAGCCTGACGCCGGCGCTCCGCGTGAAGCGCGGCATCCTCCCCACGCAAGAGCAACATGAATTCTTCGCCGCCAAGCCGGTACGCGCGAACGTCGGGATCATTCCGTTGCAACGCCTCAGCCACCGCCTTGAGCACGGCGTCCCCCACGGAATGCCCATGGACATCATTGATCGACTTGAAATGGTCGAGATCGATGACGGCGAGCGAGGCAAACCCTTGAGCGCGAAGTGCTTCGAACTCCCGCTCGATTGCCCGGCGGTTAAGCAATCCGGTCAACGGGTCCGTTTCCGACAATCTCTCGAGCACATCTGCTTCGGTGCGCGCGCGATCTCGCTCGCGCCTCATCGTGACGAACCGATCCGCCATGCCGAGGGTGGTGAAGGATATTTCTGCGATGCAGCCCACATAGAACAGGGCCATCGCGTCGGTATTGGGAAATCCCGGAACCACCCCCGTCACTAGACGGATCAATCCGACGACGATCATCGGCGCGTACCCGATCGCCTGATATGTTGCCGCGCGACTTCCCCGTCGCACGGAGTCGATCATCGCGATCAGGAAGATGAGGAGTATCGGTGCGAACGCCGCTGTATAGACGCTCGACTGCACAGGCCGGGCGACAAACGGGAATGCCGCGTGGAACACGCTCAGGAAGCCGGCCCATGCCGCGCACCAGGGTAGCAATCGCCGCAGCCCGGCATGCACCCGTCCCGGCTCGATGAAGTGATAGGTGAACATCGCGCCGGCCGCCACCGTCATGCCGAAGAGCAATGTCGTCAGCCAGCTCAGCGTCATCGCGGGCGGATCGAACAGGATTACGGCCAAACCGGATGACACGACGATCGTCATCAGCAGCGATAGCGTGAGCAGGGAGTGCCAGATGACAAAACGCTCGCGCAGAACCCGGTAGAATGCCGCGTTGAAGATCAGCGGCATGACGAGCGTTCCGGTGAGCGCCGCGAGGAGCAGCAGAAAACGGAAGTTGTCGGCGGTTGCGCCCGCATCGCTCGGCGCGAGATATGCCCGTTCCAGGGTCATCTGATGGCTGGGCAGGTCGATCGCCGCAATGACCTGCCGGGTGTCGCGCGTCACCTCTGGCAACGCCGCCTTCAGATACCCGCCATCCAGTGAGCTGGATAAGTCAGCGGCAGCAACAGAGGATTGCCGGACCGCGCCGTCTCTGTCGATGGCGAGCAGATGCAGGCTATCGAGTGCACTGCGCCGTGACAGAAAGTATCTGGGCAGATCATCTCCGGCGGATATCTCAAATCGAAGCAGGACCCGCTCTGCGCGGATGGGAAAATCGCCCTCGCCGCAGACCCATCGCTCTGCCTTGCCGGCTATCGTCGCAATGTCTTCGGACAGGCTAGCGGAGGCCAAACAGGAACTGCGAACTTCGGCACCGCCCTCGGCGTGAGCCGGCGCGCTGAGAGCCGGCAGCCCAACCAGAATGACCCACGCGGTCAGAAGAAATTTTTGCAAACGACTCCAAGACATTGCGCTTCGGTAAGAGCGAAATCTTCTGATGCTCTTAAGAGCAGCTTACATTCGAACCGAGGGGTCGGCGTCCGCAAAGCGGGTGTGTGAGGCCGCGGCGCGACGTGGGGCACCGCTTTACCTTTGTAAAACACCCGCTAGGTTGACGCTCACCGACCCCGGGGGATTCTTCATGCTCGAACTCGACCAGCTCACCCATGTCTATCCCAACGGCACGCGCGCCCTGGACGGGGTAACGCTCAGCATTCCCAAGGGGATGTTCGGCCTGCTCGGACCCAATGGCGCTGGCAAGTCGACGCTGATGCGCACCGTCGCGACGCTGCAGAGCCCAACCTCGGGCCGCGTCACCTTCGGCGATATCGACGTGGTCCGCGAGCCCGAGAAATTGCGTCGCACGCTTGGCTATCTCCCGCAGGACTTCGGCGTCTATCCGCGCGTGTCGGCCTACGACATGCTCGATCACATGGCGGTGTTGAAAGGCGTTGCCTCGGCGCGTGAGCGCAAGGCGACGGTCGAGACGCTGCTCAATCAGGTCAATCTCTGGGATGTGCGCAAGAAGGCGATCGCCGGTTTCTCCGGCGGCATGCGCCAGCGCTTCGGCATCGCGCAGGCGCTGATCGGCAATCCCGAGCTGATCATCGTCGACGAGCCGACCGCGGGCCTCGATCCCGAAGAGCGCAACCGCTTCCTCAACCTGCTCGCCGAGATCGGCGAGAATGTCGTCGTCATCCTCTCGACTCACATCGTCGAGGACGTCGCCGACCTCTGCCCGCGCATGGCGGTGCTGGCCGGCGGCCGCATCCAGCTCGAGGGCGCGCCGCTCGAGCTGATCGAACGGGCGAAGGGAACCGTCTGGGCGAAGACCATCGATCGCGCTGAGCTCGACGACTATCGTGAACGCCACGAGGTGATCTCGACGCGCCTTTTCGCCGGCCGCACCGTCGTCCACATCCTCTCGCCGAGCGATCCCGGCCAGGGGTTCGAAGCGGTCGATGGCGGACTTGAGGATGTCTATTTCTCGACGCTCGCCGCCAGCCGCCGTCCCGTCAACACCGCCGTCGCGGCCTGATCGGGAGGACGCGGCATGTTCGGCAAGATCGCGGCGTTCGAGCTGCGCTACCAGTTCCGCAACCCGGTCTTCTGGGTTGTGGCGGTGCTGTTCTTCCTGCTCGCCTTCGGCGCGACCACGGTCGAGCAGATCCAGATCGGCAGCGGCGGCAACGTTCATGTCAACAGCCCGGCGGCACTCGCGCAGAAGCTGCTGATCCTCTCGCTGTTCTTCATGTTCGTGACGACGGCGTTCGTCGCCAACATCATCGTGCGCGACGACGAGAGCGGGTTCGGGCCGATGGTCCGTTCCACCCGAGTCTCGAAGCTCGACTATCTGCTCGGCCGGTTCTCGGGGGCGCTGGTGATCTCCGCGGTCGCCTATGCCGCTATTCCGCTGGCGATCTGGCTGGGCTCGCTGATGCCCTGGCTCGATTCCGAGACGGTCGGACCCAACCGGTTCAATGACTATCTCTACGCCTATTTCCTGCTGGGCCTCCCCAACGTCTTCCTGACCGCATCGATCTTCTTCGCCGTCGCGACAATGACGCGCTCGATGATGTATTCCTATGTCGGCGTCGTCCTCTTCCTCGTCGCCTATTTCGTGCTCAACGGCGTGATCCGATCAAAGCCCGAGCTGCGCGAGATCGGCGGG
>DATIGZ010000354.1:0-11132 GCA_035481255.1 Sphingomonas sp.
CGCCAGTATCCTGTGGGTGGCCGGGTGGGGGAGCGGGCCGGTGCGGAACGACATCAAAGGAGCGTCCGCAGGCTCCACAGCTCGGGGAAGGCGCGCTTCGACAGCGTGGACTGGAGATAGGGGACGCCGGGGGTGCCGCCGGTGCCGGGCTTCATCCCGATGACGCGGCTGACGGTGAGGACGTGCTTGTGACGCCAGGTGGCGAGCGCGTCGTCGATGTCGACCAGCTTCTCGGCGAGCTGATACAGTTCCCACCAACGGTGCGGGTCGCGATACACCTGCGCCCAGGCGGCCTCGACCTCCGGGCCGGGTTGATAGGGTTTGGCCCAGTCGCGGACGAGCGCGGTTTCGGGAAGATCGAACCCGGCGCGGGCAAGCGCGGCATTGGCTTCGTCCCACAGACTGGGGAGTGCCGAGAATTCGTTGGTGAGGGGCCCCGGCACCCCGCCGCCGCGCAGGCCGAGCAGCGTCTCGACCGCGCGGAACTGGTCCGACTGGAAGCCGCTGGAGGAGCCGAGCACGTTGCGGAACGCGCTGTAGTCGCTCGGCGTCATGGTGGTGAGCACGTCCCAAGACAAAGTCATCACCGCCTGAATGCGGCTGACCCGGGCGAGGCTCTTATAGGCCTCGACCAGCTTGTCGTTGCGGACGAGATCGAGCGCGACCTGAAGCTCGGCGATGGCCTGCTTCAGCCACAGCTCCTTGGTCTGGTGGATGACGATGAACAGCAGCTCGTCATGCTCGTCCGAGATCGGATGCTGGGCGCTGAGCAGCTGGTCGAGCGCGAGATAGCGCCCATAGGTCATGTCGTCGCTCATGCTGCGCTCCCGAACGAAAGGTCGCAAAAGTCACGCTCATACGCGCGCGAAAGCGGGCGAGCGGCAGGATCGTATCGCATGCAACCGATTCTAAAGCGGGAAAGGCATGTAGGAAAGCGCCATGCGGCGCGTCGGCACAAAAACGGTGGCGGGGGTCATGCCGGCTCATCCAACCCTTCAAACACCTCGACGCTGAGACTGTTGCGAAGCGGGATGAGCCCAACCGGCAACGGTCCCCCAAGCGCGAGACAGGCGGAGATGCGACGGTCATCATGCTCAAAGGCCGCGCGTGCCTGAAGGACCGCGCGATATTTGACGCATTGGAAGAGCCCGCGCGTGATATCGCGAACCGACGCATCGACGGGCTTGACCTCGACGGCGTGAATACGGTTCGGGCGGAAGAAGACCACGTCGACGCTGTCGCCGGACGGCAGGCACTGTTCGACCTCACCATCGCCACTGCCGATCTTCAGCCCGACCCAGTCCGGGTTCTTGCTGACCAGCGTTTTCAACCGCAGATGGGCCGGACCTTCACCGCCCCCGCCGCCATGACCGGCCCGCTCGATGATCTGCCCCAGCGCGTTGGGGGTCGGCGCCAACCCGAGCGCTTGCAGAACATCGTTCCAGTAGGGGTAGGTGTAGATTTGTGCCCAATAGCCCTTGATGACCGCCCGGCGCTCCACCGGGTTGGACCATTTGAATTTCCGGTCCTTGAGGAAGCCATCGAAACCCGGACCCGGGAGCCCGGTTTGCTGGTTCAGCACGAGCGCCTGGATATGCGGAATCTCGGATTCCCAATCCGATGCGAGACCATTCAGCGCGTCGCCGATGCAGCCGAGGGGATAGTTCAGGTTGCGGGGGTTGGGCATCCCCACTTCCTGAGCCAGCGTCTCATAGTAGATTGGCTGCTGTGCTTGCGCCTGCCTGATCAGAATCGGCAGGACCGTCCGCGCGCGCCGCTGATAGAGTTTCTCGCCGTGAAAGCCGCTTGCGACCGCGAACGTTTCCGCCATCTCATCTCCCCATCCCCGGTGCGGACCGGCCGGCTGCCTGTCCGCATCCCCGGGAGAGGGGTAGAATGAGACCGGGGTCCGCTCAATCCCGCAACAGTTCGTTGATGCCGGTCTTGCTGCGGGTCTGCGCGTCGACGGTCTTGACGATCACGGCGCAATAGAGACCGGGCTTGCCGGCTTCGCCCGGGATCGTGCCGGGGACGACGACCGAATAGGGCGGAACATGGCCGCGATGGACTTCGCCGGTCGCGCGATCGATGATCTTGGTGCTGGCGCCGAGATAGACGCCCATCGACAGCACCGCGCCCTCGCCGACGCGAACGCCCTCGGCCACTTCGGCGCGCGCGCCGATAAAGGCGCCGTCGCCGATGATCACCGGATCGGCCTGAAGCGGTTCAAGGACGCCGCCGATGCCGACGCCGCCCGAGAGGTGCACGTTCTTGCCGATCTGAGCGCAGCTGCCGACGGTCGCCCAGCCATCGACCATCGTGCCCTCACCGACATAGGCGCCGATGTTCACGAAGCTGGGCATCAGCACGACATTCTTCGAGATGAAGGCGCCGTGGCGCACGACGCTGCCCGGAACCTGACGGAAGCCGGCGGCGCGGAAGCGCGCGTCGTCCCAGCCCGCGGTCTTGAGCGGCACCTTGTCGAAGCCCCAGTCGCCATTTTCGGTGCCGATCACGGCGTTGTCGTTGAGGCGGAAGGAAAGGAGGACGGCCTTTTTGAGCCACTGGTTGACCTGCCAGCCGTCACCCACCGGCTCGGCCACGCGCGCGGCGCCGCTGTCGAGCAGGTCGAGCGCCTCGGTCACCGCTTCGCGCACCGCGCCCGTGGTGGCGAGGGAGATGTTCGCGCGGTCTTCCCAGGCGGCGTCGATCGTGGCGGCGAGGTCGGTCATTGCTGCTCCAATATGGTTTCGAGCCAGTGGCTGATGTCGTGGGTGGTATGGTCGATAAAGCTGCGGTCGGCGTCGGGCGCCTGTTCGGAGCCGTTGTCGACCCAGATGGTGGTCATGCCGATCGCCTTGGCGGGCGCGAGGTTGCGCGCCATGTCCTCGACAAAGGCCGCGGACTTCGGATCGATGTTCCATGCCTCGCACACGCTGCGATAGGCGTCGGGGTGCGGCTTGGGCGCGTAGTTGCTGGCGTGGACGTCGTGGATCGCCTCGAAGCTCTCGGCAAGACCGAGACGGCCCAGCACCTTATGCGCATAGGGCGCGTCGGCGTTGGTGAAGACGATCTTGCGGCCGGGAAGCTTGGCAATCGCGGCGGCGAGCGGGGCGTTATGCTCGAGCACGTCCATCTCGATGTCGTGGACGTCGGCGAGATACTCATGCGGGTCGATGCCATGCTCGGCCATCAGCCCGGCGAGCGTCGTACCATGCTCGATGAACCAGCCCTTCTGCACGCGTCGCGCCTCGACCGGATCGAGGTCGAGCAGCCGCGCGACATAGGCGCCGATGCGCTCGTCGATGCGCGCGAACAGGTCCGCGCTCTTGGGGTAGAGCGTGTTGTCGAGATCGAACAACCAGGCGTCGATATGGGCGAGGTCGGGGCGCATGCTGGGGTGGCGTTTAGGCCAGAGGCGCGGGGGAGGGAAGAATAGGAATGTTTGTGGGAGCAATCATTCCTCCCCCAGCTCGCCGGGGAGGAATTGATTTGCCCAACTCAAGCCTTGCTTGGGTAGCGTCGGCGCGATGCGCTTCCCATCTGGCCGGGCATGACAGCCTATTCCCTGCTCGATCTCGTCCCGATCCTCGAGGGCGGAAACGCCAGCCGGTCCTTCGCCAACGCCGCCGATCTCGCGAAGCATGCCGAGACCGAGGGGTTCAGCCGATACTGGGTCGCCGAGCATCATGGCATGCCGGGGATCGCGAGCGCGGCGACGGCGGTGGTGATCGCGCATGTCGGCGCTGCGACCTCCAGCATTCGCGTCGGCGCGGGCGGGATCATGCTGCCCAACCACGCGCCGCTGGTGATCGCCGAGCAGTTCGGAACGCTCGACGCGCTGTTTCCGGGGCGGATCGATCTGGGTCTGGGCCGCGCGCCGGGCAGCGACCAGCGGGTGGCGCGGGCGATGCGGCGCAATCTGGAGACCAGCTCCGATGCCTTCCCGCAGGATGTTGTCGAGCTGCAAAGCTATTTCGCGGACGACGGTCAGACCGGCATCCATGCGGTGCCGGGCGGCGGGGCGCGGCCCGAGCTGTGGATCCTGGGATCGAGCCTGTTCGGTGCGCAGCTCGCCGCGGCGCTAGGGCTGCCCTATGCGTTCGCCTCGCATTTCGCGCCGGGATCGCTGGACGAGGCGCTGGATGTCTATCGGCGGCTTTTCCGTCCCTCGGCGGTACTCGACAAGCCGCATGCGATGGCGGGGTTCAACGTGTTCGCCGCCGATACCGACGACGAGGCTGAGCTGCTCGCCAGCTCGATGCAGCAGGCGTTCGTCGCGCTGCGCACGACCGGGACCGGGATCAAGCTGCCGCCGCCGGTGCCGGGCTATCTCGACACGATTCCAGGGCAGGCGCGGGCGATGCTCGACCATGTCCTGTCGTGCACCGCGATCGGCGGGCCGGAGAAGGTGCGAGAGGGGCTGGCGAAGTTCGTGGAGCGCACACAAGTGGACGAGGTGATGCTGGTCAGCTCGATCTACGATCACGGCGCCCGGAAAAAGAGCCTTTCGATCGCTGCGGACGCGATGCGGAATCTTGGTTGAGGCGGCACCGGCCCGCTCCCCGCCCGGCCACCGACTTCAGTGTATCTTGATGGGTGGCCGGGTGGAGGAGCGGGTCGGTGCCGCAATCTACCCAAAGCTCGCCTGAAAGCTGCCTTGATCGACGGGCACCAACCGCGCTGACAGGGGCGCGTTCAGGGGGCTGAACGAGGAGCAGACGGCGATGCCAGCGCCCAAGGCTGCCACGAAGAAGGCCGGGATCCGGTGCCATATCGGCATCCACCGGCCACGTCGCCGCGACCGGCCCGGCCGCGGTGAAAGCGAGACCACCTGCCGTGATTGCGGATGCGATCTGGTACTGAGTCCGGTGACCGGGCGGTGGCGGTTCGTCGGCGTGATGGGGTAGGCCGGCTCGATACTTCGCCCCTTGCGGCTACCCTGCGGCGGGGAGCCTGAGCCTGACCAGCAGGCCGCCCAGATCCTCGGATTCCTCAAGGCTCACCGTGCCGTCATAAATCTCGGCCACGTCGCGGACGATGGCGAGGCCGAGGCCGGTGCCGGGCTTGCCGGTGTCGAGCCGGACGCCGCGGTCGAAGATGCGGATGCGGTCCGCCTCGGGAATGCCCCGGCCATCGTCCTCGATCATGATCTCGACGAAGCCGGCCTGCGCGCTGACGGTGATGAACACGCTGCCGCCGCCATATTTGGCGGCGTTCTCGACGAGGTTGCCCATGATCTCATCGAGGTCCTGCCGCTCGATATGCGCGACGAGATCCTTCGGGCCATCGGTGTCGATGCGGACATGGGGGTAGAGGCGGGCGACCGCGCGCTCGACCGATTCGACGCTGGGCCAGACCGGCGCGCGGCTGTGCGCCGAGCCACGGCGGCCGACCGCACGGGCGCGGGCGAGATGGTGGTCGACCTGACGGCGCATCGTCCGCGCCTCACGCACCACGGTGGCGGGGAGATCGTCCGACTGAGCGGTCGCGGCGTTCATGATGACCGTCAGCGGCGTCTTGAGCGCATGGGCGAGATTGCCCGCGTGGCGGCGTGCTTCCTCGGCCTGCTTGTCGTTGTGCGCGACGAGGGCGTTGAGTTCCTCGACCATCGGCGCGACCTCGGCCGGCATCGCGCCCTCGATCCGCGGAGCTTCGCCGGTGCGCAGCTGCTGGATGCCGCGACGCAGCTTGCGCAGGGGCAACAGGCCGTACCAGGTCTGGAGCGCGGCCATGCCGATCAGGCCGGCGGCGAGCAGCAGGAAGCTGCGCACCAGCGTCTTGCGCAGCGCTTCAATCTGCGCGTCGAGCATGTCGCGGGTTTGCGCGACCTGGAAGCGCCAGCGCACCGGCGATCCGGGGAGAACGATGTCGCGCTCGACCACGCGCAGGCGATGGTCGGTGAACTGGTTGGAATCGTAGGTGTGGACGTCCTGATCGCTGTGCGTCTGATCGGTGCGCAGCTGGCGGTCCCAGAGCGAACGCGAGGGGAAGGGCTCATAGCCCTTGCCCGACACCTGCCAGTAGAGGCCCGAATAGGGTTCGAGGAAGCGCTGATCCGAAAGCTGGCGGTTGAACGCGATCTGACCCTCCGAATCGATCTCGGCCGAGACGACGAGCGAGGTCAGGAGATATTCGAGTCCGTCGTCGAAGTTGCGCGTGATCGCGCCGGTCAGCACGCGATCAAGCGCGAAGCCGCCGCCGGTGAGCAGCAAGGTGATCCACGCCGCCGCGATCAGGATCATGCGGCGGCTGAGCGATCCGGTCGTGCGGACATAGGGCCGCGGCGCGGGGTCGCCGGGCTGCAACGCAAGCTCCGCCGGCGCCGCCTCTTCTTCCGCGCGGCGGACGAACGGGAAGCGGCGGCTGAGCGTCAGTCCGAAGCTGAACTCAGGCACCGGCCTCCGCCGGTTCCTCGAGGCTGTAGCCAAGGCCGCGGATCGTAGTGATCACATCGGGGCCGAGCTTCTTGCGGATACGCGTCACAAACACCTCGATCGTGTTCGAATCGCGGTCGAAATCCTGATCGTAGATATGCTCGATCAGTTCGGTGCGGCTCACCACCTTGCCCTTGTGATGAAGCAGGTAGGAAAGGAGCTTGTACTCCTGCGCGGTGAGCTTGACCGGGTCGCCGCCCTTGGTGACCTTGCCCGAGCGGGTGTCGAGACGGATGTCGCCCGCGATCAGCTCGGCCGAGGCATTGCCCGAGGCGCGGCGGATCAGTGCGCGCAGGCGGGCGATCAGCTCTTCGGACTGGAAGGGCTTGGCGACATAGTCGTCGGCGCCGGCGTCGAGACCGGCGACCTTGTCCGACCAGCTGTCGCGCGCGGTGAGAACGAGAACCGGGGTGGTCTTGCCCTCTTTCCGCCAGCGGTCGAGCACGGTGAGGCCGTCGACTTCGGGCAGGCCGAGATCGAGGACGATCGCGTCATAGGCCTCGGTCGAGCCGAGATAATGGCCTTCCTCGCCGTCGCTCGCGGTGTCCACGGCATAGCCCGCGCCCTCGAGCGTCGCCTGAAGCTGATTGCGGAGATTGGGTTCGTCCTCGACGATCAGAACGCGCATCTTATTTTCCTTCTTGGTCCGCTCAGCGGCCGGACTGGCCAACGATCTGGCCCGAACGGCCATCGACGTCGACCCAGATGACCGATCCATTGCGCAGGAACTTTAGCGTGTAAATCATCGTCCCCGAATCGAAATCGAAGCCGAGATACTGAGCGCCCTTGCGCGACATGGCGGGAACGACGCGCGCCTCGATCTCGCGGAGAGGGAGCAGGCGGCCCTGCGCGCGTCCCTCGCGCGCGGCTTCCTGATCGCGCCGGACCTGCGGCGAGGCATGCGCAGGGAGCGCAGCGGCGGCAAGAAATGCGCCGAGACAGAGAAACCCGAACATCTTCATGCGGATTGGCATAGGTGCGAACCGTTGAACAGCCGGTGAATATGGACGTAAGCCTGTCGTAAGGTGCTGGATGGCGCGGCGGGCTTGCTCCGGAAGGCGTGCCCGCCTACCTGCGCGGGCCTATGGCTGCTCCTGTCCTCTCCTTTGAAAAGCTCGGTCTGGTCCAGGGTTCGGGCTGGCTGTTCCGCGATCTCGACATTTATGTGGGGCAGCGCGACCGGCTGGCGCTGATCGGGCGCAACGGCGCGGGCAAGACGACGCTGCTCAAGCTGCTGGCCGGACAGGTCGATGCGGACGAGGGACGGCGGACGATTCAGCCGGGCACGCGCGTGGTGATGCTGGAGCAGGAACCGCGCATGACCGGGTGCGTGACGCTGATGGACTATGTTCTGTCGGGTGACGACGCGCCGGCGCGGCACGAGGCCGAGGCGATCGCCGACCAGCTGGGCATCGACCTGTCGCGCGAGGCGGCGACCGCGAGCGGGGGCGAGCGTCGGCGAGCGGGCATCGCGCGGGCGCTGGCGATGGACCCGGACGTGCTGCTGCTCGACGAGCCGACCAACCATCTCGACATCCATGCGATCGAGTGGCTGGAGGAATGGCTCAACCGCTATCGCGGCGCGTTCGTCGTGATCAGCCATGACCGCACCTTCCTGACCCGGCTGACGCGGCAGACCCTGTGGCTCGATCGCGGATCGATGCGGCGCGCCGAGATCGGGTTCGGCGGGTTCGATAGCTGGACCGAGCAGGTCTATGCCGAGGAACAGCGCGCGGCGGAGAAGCTCGACGCGCGGCTGAAGCTCGAGGAACACTGGCTGCAGCGCGGGGTCACCGGGCGGCGGCGGCGCAATCAGGGACGGCTGACCAAGCTGCTTGAGATGCGCGCCGAGCGTGCGGCGATGACCGGCCCGGCGGGCGCGGCCAATCTGGCGACGGCGGCGGACGATTCGAAGACCAAGGTGGTGATCGACGCCAAGGGCGCATCGAAGAGCTATGGTGATCGTGCGATCATCCGTGACCTGACCTTGCGCGTGACGCGTGGCGACCGCATCGGCATCGTCGGCAAGAACGGCGCGGGCAAGTCGACGCTCTTGAAGCTGCTGACCGGCGAGATCGAGCCGGACACGGGGAGCATCAAGCTCGCCAAGACGCTGGATCCGGTGATCATCGACCAGCAGCGCAGCCGGATGCAGCCCGAGAAGACCGTGCGCGACGTGGTCGCCGACGGCGGCGAGTGGATCGACGTGCTCGGCACGCGCAAGCACATCCACGGCTACCTCAAGGAATTCCTGTTCGAGCCGAACATGGTCGAGGCCAAGGTCGGCACGCTGTCGGGCGGCGAGCGTTCACGACTGTTGCTGGCGCGCGAATTCGCCCGGCCGTCGAACCTGATGGTGCTCGACGAGCCGACCAACGACCTCGACCTCGAGACGCTCGACCTGCTGCAGGAAGTGATCGCGGATTATGACGGCACGGTGCTGATCGTCAGCCACGACCGTGACTTCCTCGACCGGACGGTGACGATGACGATCGGCCTCGACGGATCGGGCACGGTCGACATGGTGGTCGGCGGCTATGCCGACTGGGAAGCCAAGCGGAAGGTGCGGCCTGAGGCGAAGAAGGCGGCAGCCAGGGCCGCGCCGGTCGCCGAAGCGCCCAAGCCGAAGACCAAGCTCAGCTATAAGGACCAGCGCGACTACGACCTGCTGCCCAAGCGGATCGAGGAGCTCGACGCGGCAATCGCGAAGGACGAGGCGGCGCTGGCCGACCCGGACCTGTACGCCAAGAACCCGGGCAAGTTCGACACGCTGATGGCGGGCATCGCCAAGGCGCGCGACGAGAAGGACGCGGCGGAGATGCGCTGGCTGGAGCTGGCGGAGATGGCCGAGGGACTGGGGTAAACTGCACTTGCTTCGGGGGAGTTCCGACTATGAGCGATCAAATTCGCCCGTTTCGAGAAGTTCTACAGGCGATCACGAACTCCTCGCCATTGGCGTGGGTCTATCTTCCATCGGAAGAGAAATGGTCTCTGGATTCGGCGTCAGCCATATTGGAGAGTGAGGAAGTTTCACCCGACCAAGAAGATGACGATGACGCGGGTGTTCCAGATTTTGCCAAAGCGAATGGATTCATTCGAGCTTTACCGGTCACCTCATTGCAGGATGTCGTTCAGAACGCCCTTGCGCAGAAGCCGGATGCTGGGCCGAGTGACATCTTTGCGGCTTTCGAATTTTACTACGAGCGCGATGCTTTCATAAGGTTCGATTGAACATCCTTCTTTGAGGGCGTTACCCCTAGCCCGGCACCACCACGTCGATCGCGCGTTCGGCGACGCGCACCGTCACCGGCGTCCTTGCCAGGACCTCGCCGTCGATCGAGATCTTGCGATGCGGGCGGGTGTCCAGCTTCAACTCGGCGCCGCGGAATTCACTGACGGTCTCGTCGCGCGAACGCAGGCGGAAGAAGCGGGCGTACCAGTCCCAGGCGAGGCGCCAGCGGTTGCGGCCGGTCACGACCTGAATCAGCATCTCGCCGCTCTCGACACAGGCCTCGTCGCTCATCACCACGCCGCCGTGGAAGCGGCCGTTGAGGATGCGCACCTCGCTGCCCCACATGCGGTGGGTCTTTTCGCCATCATCGACGAAGACGCGGAACGGGCGGAAGCGCGCGAAACACCAGATCGCCCAGCCGAGATAGCCGACCCGGCCGAGATACTTCTTGAGATTGTGGGGCACGCTCTCGCCGATCATCGGGGAGAGGCCCATGGCGGCGGCGTTGGCGAAATAGTCGGCGTCGATCATGCCGAGATCGACACGGCGGCGCTTGCCGGTGGCGATGACCCGGATCGCGCCGTCGAGGTCGAGCGGGATGCCGAGCGTGCGCGCGAAACTGTTGGCGGTGCCGAGCGGGAGCACCGCGAACACGACGTCCTTGCCGACGACATCGTCAACCACGCCCGACAGCGATCCGTCGCCGCCGCCGACGATCACCATCGGGGCGCCCGAGCGCACGGCGTCGCGCACGGTGTCGTCGAGCAGATCGGGATCGCGCACCGGATGCGCGGCGGTAAGGCGGATTCCGGCGGCTTCGATCTTCTGGCGCGCCTGTTCGAACAGCGCCGCGCCGCGGCGCGACCGCGCGTTGACGATGAGGACGGCTTCGCGTGGGACCGGGAGGTTCGTTGTCACCGCGTATCAACTACCGGGAGCGCGCGAAGGTCCATTTCAGTAGAGCAGCACGCGTTCATCGACTTCGCGGAACAGCGGCAGGTCGAGCGTCGTGGTGTCGGCCCAGCCGACGTGGAAGACGTCCTCGAAATACCAGCGGTCGTGATCGCCGTCGGACTTGGCGTTGCTGCGAAAGGTGACGCGCTGACCGAACGGCAGCCGGACGATCCATTTCTCGAGATTGGGGCGATAGGGATCCCGGCTCGCGACATGGAAGCGCAGCCACAGATGATGATCCCCCTCCATCCGCGTGCTGAGCGGGACGCGCCATTTCTCGACTTCGCCCAGTTCGCTCCATGTTTCCTGCGGCTGGAAATTGTCGCGGGCGTTGTATTCGATGCGCTGATACCAGCCCTGTTCCGTATCGGAGGGTGCGCGGAAGGGCAGTTCGCGCGGGAGGGCGTTGCGGACGCCTGACCACGGCATGCCACGGCTGCCCTTGTCCCAGTGCAGGTAGAAATGCTGGATTGCCAGCTTCCCCTTCACAGGCGCTTGCCGTTCCGTCC